>JBGTGX010000043.1:0-12032 GCA_041746475.1 Pyrinomonadaceae bacterium
AACGGCATATACGTAAGTTTCGTGCCGTAACGCTCTTGAAACTCCGCCTTTTTCGCATCGCGGAATTTCGCAACGTTTGTCATGTCAAACTCATAAACGCTTGTGACATGAGCTGAAGTTTGTTTCGAAAACGTCATGTGCTCCGCAATTTTCTTGCGCATCACAGACATCTGCTCGATCGTGTCGCCAACCCCGGAAGTCACTCGCGGCGCCTTATATTCTTGAGTTTGAATCGATTGCGATTGCGATTGCGTCTGGGGCTGCTGCGTTGCCGCCTCCGGCTCTGAAGGCTGAACGCTGCGTTCCACGCCTTGATTCAAAAGGTCTTGAGGTTTGACCGCCGCCCCGGAATCTATAAACGATAAAATGTCTTTTTTCGTTACACGCCCGCTCATTCCGGAACCCGGGATCTGAGTTATATCAAGGTCGTGTTCTTTCGCAATATTTCTAACGAGCGGACTGCTGCGGGTTTTCCTTAAATCTTCTATACTTTGCTCTCCAAGGGCCTTATCGCGACCATTTGAAGAACCTGATTGCTCAACCGTTGCCGCAACAGGATCCTGTGGAGCCGTTTCTGCAGCAAATGGAGGCGGATCTGCCGGCTTACTGCTTACTGAACTTCCTTTCGCGCCAACCACACCGACGATCGAATCAACTTCGACTGTTTCGCCTTCCTGAGCGCGAATCTCGAGAAGCGTTCCCGCCACAGGTGAAGGCACCTCGGCATCAACCTTATCTGTAGAAATCTCTAAGAGCGGCTCATCCCTTTCAACGGTATCGCCAACCGCTTTTAACCACTTCGAAATCGTTCCTTCCGCGATCGATTCACCCATTTGAGGCATAGGAATTTCGGTAGCCTCACCGCCTGGACTTTCGGATTGTTCAGTTGCCGCCACGGCCGAGGTCGCTTGAGCCGTTTCCTCTACTGCAGTTTCAGTGACCTTTGCATCATCGGGTTTCATTGGATCCTCGGAGATCTCATCAATTCCTTTGTTGTCATTGGCCGCGTCTGCTGCGACTTCGTTCGCCGCGCCGCCGCCATTAGATGACGCAGGTGTTTCTCCTTCGGCACCTAAAATGGCAACGACCGAATCGACTTCTACCGTCTCGCCTTCTTCGGCGCGGATTTCCAAAAGGGTTCCGGCGATGGGCGAAGGAACTTCGGCGTCAACTTTATCGGTCGAAATTTCTAGAAGCGGTTCATCTCGTTCGACCGTTTCACCAACCTGCTTCAACCATTTTGAAATAGTGCCTTCTGCAATAGATTCGCCCATTTGCGGCATTACAACTTCTACACTCATAAATTCTCCAGAAATATTTAGATGTTCGCAAAATAATATGCCAAACCAAAATTTTACCGCTTTCGGGGCAAAACGACAATTGGATCAAAAACAATTGTCGTTTTGCACTTCGGGAATCACAAATTCTCAACCGGCTATTGAAAAATTTGTTTTTCTAAGTTTTTAGGAATAAAATAAGTTCTACAAAACCAAACATACTTAAAAATTTAATCAATGATGATCAAGAAAATTACGGTTACTATTTCTGTTTTAATTTTTCTTTGCGCAGGTACGGCGATTGGTCAGCAGGCTGCCGTTACGGTAAAAGATTACGCCAGAGCCGAAGGCATGCTCAGCTTCAATACTTCGAAGTTGGTCGATCGGGGCGGGGTTCGCACAAACTGGCTCGCGGACGGCAGGGTTTGGTATCGCGTAAACACCCAGTCCGGTGCGGAGTTTGTCTTGATAAACCCCGTAAACGGTGAACGAAAAATCTCGTCGGACCAAAAGACGCTTTTAGCCGGCATCGAAGATACAGAGGCGCAAAACCGAAGATTTCAAGGCTTTGCAATCTCGCCTGACGGAAAATTGGAGGCATTTATTCGCGATTGGAATCTTTGGGTTAGAGATGTCGAAACCAAGAAGGAAACACAGCTTACAAAAGACGGTATCAAAAATTTCGGCTACGCGACTGATAACGCAGGTTGGAAACGCAGCGATCGTCCAATTGTTGAATGGTCTCCCGATTCAAGAAAAATAGCGACATTTCAACAGGACCAGCGAAATGTCAGCGATATGTATCTGGTTTCGACAAATGTTGGCGCTCCGAAGCTGCAGGCATGGAAATATCCGATCCCGGAGGATAAGGAGATCATAAAGATTCATCGTGTAGTTATCGAAGTTCCGACCGGGAAAATTGTCCGTTTTAAGATGGATCCCGATGATCGGCGTTCTACGCTTTGCGACGACATTTCCTGCGGGGGCGGTTTTACCGATAACGAATGGAGCGCGGATTCTTCGACTCTTGCATTCGTCTCTTCGAGTCGTGATCACAAAGAAGCGAAACTTCGGATCGCCGATGCAAGTGGGAAGATTCAGGACGTTTACGAAGAAAAAGTAGCGACGCAATATGAATCGGGACAGGGTGCCGTAAACTGGCGTTATCTGCCTGGGTCCAATGAGTTTATATGGTATTCGGAGCGTGGCGATTGGGGACATTTATATCTATTTGATCTGAAAACAGGAAAACTCAAAAACCAGATCACAAAAGGAAATTTTGTCGTCACTCAACTGGTAGAAGTCGACGAGAAAAATCGCGTTTTGTATTTCAACGCGAACGGCAGGGAACCCGGACGCGACCCGTATTTTAGTCATTTTTATAGTGTGAAATTTGACGGCGGCGCTATGACACTTCTCACACCCGAAGACGGAAATCACCGGGTTTCGCTATCGCCTGACGGAAAGTATTTTGTTGATGAATATTCAAAACCGGACGTTGCGCCTGTGACGGTATTGCGCGATGTCAGCGGAAAGTTGATCCTAACGTTGGAAAAAACAGACATCTCGCGTCTGACAGCGACCGGCTGGAAACCGCCGACTCCTATCACGGTCAAAGATCGAAATAACAAATGGGATCTATACGGCTTGATGTTTACGCCGACGAATCTTGATAAAGACAAAAAATATCCGGTCGTAAACTACGTATATCCGGGACCGCAAGGCGGCGGTGTCGGAAGTCGTTCGTTCTCCCCGGGAAGAAGCGATCACCAAGCCGTTGCCGAGCTCGGTTTTGTCGTCGTAGTTATTGATGGAACCTGCAATCCAGACCGCTCAAAATCTTTCCACGACGCCTGCTATGGAAATATGGCGGATAACACTTTGCCCGATCAAATTGCCGGACTCAAACAATTGGCGGCAAAATATCCCTTTATGGATCTGGAGAAAGTCGGCATTTGGGGACATTCGGGCGGCGGATATGCGGCTGCGGCTGCGATGTTTCGATACCCCGATTTTTATAAGGTCGGCATTTCCGAATCCGGCAATCACGAGAACCGCAACTACGAAGACGATTGGGGCGAACGCTACATCGGTTTGATCCGGGGTGACAACTACGAGAAGCAGGCAAATCAGATCTACGCGAAAAATTTGAAAGGAAAATTGCTGCTTGCCCACGGCGGTTTGGACGACAATGTTCCGCCTTACAATACCTATCTGGTTGTGGATGCGCTGATAAAGGCCAATAAGGATTTTGATCTTGTGATTTTCCCAAATGCAAGACACAGTTACGGAACGGATAGCCTTTATATGATGCGCCGCCGCTGGGATTACTTTGTCGAGCACCTCAAAGGCGCTAAACCACCGAAGAATTATGTGATAAAGAACTCGCGTGATTCGCGCGCGAGCTAGCCGTGAGAATCTTTCTATTGACGAAAAGATGAACTAACCCGGTCCCAAAAATTAGGCTTTCGCTGTCGATGGATCGATAATCGCTTTTATTTCTTCTACGCTATTGGCCGGAAAGTTACCTTGTTTGGCGTGTTCTCTGATTGCGTCTTCCCCCGAAGCCTCGTATATGCAATAGATTTTATCGTCGGTAACGTAGCTGTGTATCCACCTGATTTCAGAGTCCATACTGTCGATAATCTTGCACGAAGTTTGCGAAATCACCTGCAGCTCGTCTTCCGAAAGATTTCCCGCTCCGGGAATCTCACGTTCGATTACATATTTCCGCATTTCGATACTCCTTGTTTGTAAATTTTTCAAAGCATAACTTAGCCGTCTATAACTAGCAAGGTTTGGTCGTCGAAAAATGTCTTTAGTATCTTGCCAACTTCCGACATCCATCGACAATTTCATCCAAGCTCGGCAGAAAGTAATCTTCCATCTGAGGTGCAAACGGTACGGGTGAATCAATTGACGCGATCCTAATTATGGGAGCGTCGAGCCATTCAAATGCTTCTTCGGCGATGATTGCGGAGAGTTCGCCGCCGATTCCTCCGGTTAAACTCGCTTCGTGCAAGATCAGGACGCGGTTTGTTTTTTTGACGGTCGCGAGAATCGCTTCTTTGTCGAGCGGAGCAAGCGTTCTTAGATCTAATACTTCTATGTTGAGGCTGTCTTCTTCAAATAATTTTGCGGCCGCGTCGAGCGCGTTTAGTGTTTGAGCGCCAAATGTGATGATTGAAAGATCTGTTCCTTCTCTCGCAATTCGCGCCTTTCCAATTTCAACGGTGTAATCTTCTTTGGGCAAAACTTCACGAAGTCTCGGCATTCGGTAGAGCTTTTTGTGTTCAAAAAACAAAACCGGATCGGGATCGTTGATCGCGGCTTTTAATAGGCCTTTAGCGTCGTAAGCTGTGGACGGCTCAACAATTTTGAGTCCTGCCGTGTTTAAGAAGAAAGCTTCGGCATTCAACGAATGAAACGGCCCGCCGCGAACTCCGCTTCCGCATGGGCCGCGAAAGATCGCACCGATTCCTCCGCACCCTCTGTAACGCGATTTCGCTGCGTAATTCGTGAGCATGTCGAAACCGCACGAGATAAAATCTATAAACTGAAATTCGGCGATCGGCTTCATTCCCATCAATGCGGCACCGCAAGCCGCACCGACTATCGCAGCTTCCGAAATCGGCGTGTCGATCACACGTTCGCTGCCGAATTCATCGAGCAAACCTTCCGTGACTTTAAATGCACCGCCGTATCGTCCAACGTCTTCACCAATAACAAAAACGCTTTCATCCCTTTCCATCGATTCGAAAATTCCTTCCCGAATCGCTTCGAGCATGTTTGAGCCTTTGTCTGATTTTGACATTTATTTATCGTCGTTCTTAAGAATCGCAGCAACGATTTCCGGTGATATCCAAAGTCCAGCACTTTCTAGTTTCTTAATCTCAGACTGGAGATCGTTTACAAATCCTTGTTGTTTTGCAAGAACCAGAATTCCGGCAGTGCCGAGTGTTTTAAAGTTATGAGTTTTCGCACATTTTCTGGCTGCCCGATCATCGATTAAAGCAATGTGATTTCCGCTTTCGAGAGCAAAAGCTCAAAAACTCAGATTCGCCTCCACCCAAGTTCCAAACAAGAATATCGTCAACGACGGGAATTAAACAGCGCGTGAGCCAGGTTTCTTCAAGTGCAATATCACGAAGCTGCTCCGAAGCAATGTCTTGACCCTGGATTATTTCAGTCGAAACCGTCTCTGGCATGCAAATTTCAGAGAAGATTATCGAAAGAATCCGAGCAATCCTGCTTTTGCAAGAATTATGAATGGAGACGCATTTATTACAGCATTACCGATCGGCATCTGAAATTTCCGTGGCGAGTTCGGTACTGTTTATCTGATTGGCGAAACCTCAAAACGGGAAAGCGCATCAATAAAATCGGATCGAGACAATGCTGTAACCTCCGCGGCTTTTCCTTGGGATAGTCTTCCCAGTTCGTACCATTTGACCGCAGCCGCAATTCGCATTCCGCGTAAAAATTGATCCGGCGATTCACCAAGTGCCGCTAACGTTGTCGTTTGCATCTCAAGTGATATTGTTTGCATAGTTAGCACCTTATTCAAATCCTACAATATTCTCGACTATTTTTCGTCCAGTTTCGTGGTTTCATTTAGATCATTGGTTTTAAATTTTTCGGTGTCGAAGAGTTCATTAACGGAAGTTTGGGCCGGTGGCAGCCGATCTTTTGGGGCTGTTTGTTCCGGAAGACGTGCGTCGGAGCCTCCGCTCAAATACAGAAGCGTCTGTTGAAATGCTTTTTCTGCGAGTTCGAAATCTTCGCGCTTAATTTTCAGTTTTACTTTTCCACCCTCGTTTGGAAGCTTGCTGAGCTTTTCAATATTCCTAAACCGAAGTTGGATTTGGCAAAAGAATTTCAAGAATCCTTTTCTGAATTTGATATCAAGGATCTCATCTAATCCTATGCGAACTTCTTTTACATCGCTGCCGATCAACCCCAAAAACTTTGATTCAAACTCGATCACAATTCCAGCCATAGAGAATTTTGCCATCCCGGTGCTCTCGGATAACCCGTTTGCGCTGCTTGCCTTAAATGGAACTGCAACAAAATTCAAATTCATTGTGTTTATCTACGTATTTCTCCTGTTAGTCGTTCTCATCATAGGACATCGTATCAAGGATTTTCTTATTTTTTCTCACTCTGGCCACGAGAATCAGCCATATATAGCCAATTGTTCCCGCGAGTAACGATACTGCCAGGATCGCCATTTTTGAACTATTTATCAGATCGGGGTTTGTTTTAAAAGCTAAATTCGTAATAAAGATCGACATCGTAAAACCAATTCCCGCCAAAAATCCCGCGCCGACAATATGGGGCCATTTCAGTTTTAACGGCAAACGGCAGATGTGCAGCTTAACGGCTATAAAACTAAAGACCGTTACACCGATTACCTTGCCGAAAAAGAGACCGAGTATTATCCCAATCGAATTGGATGTCGTGAGCTCCGCGGCCCAATTGCTGCCTATAATGATACCTGTGTTTGCAAGTGCGAAAACAGGAAGGATGAAAAATGCGACCGGTTTGTGCAGATAATGCTCAAGGGTATTCAGCGGATCATCGTCATCGATTTCCGGCGTATAGGGAACTGTAAAGGCTAATAATACACCCGCGATTGTTGCGTGAACGCCGGATTTGAGCATCAGGAACCACATCAAGGCTCCAAGGGCCAAATAGAAAACCAAACTGTTTACTTTTAGCCGATTTAAGATTATTAAGAAAACAAAAACTCCGAGCGCGAGCCCCAAATAAACTGCCGAAAACTTCGATGTGTAGAAAACAGCAATAACGACGATCGCTATAAGGTCGTCAATAACTGCAAGGGCGGTCAGGAAAATCTTAAGAGAAGCCGGAACACGCTTCCCAGCCAGTGCCAGAATACTAAGTGCAAAGGCGATATCGGTTGCCATCGGAATTCCGATTCCCGCTTGGGTCGGTGTGCCGGCATTAATACTGAAGTGTATTAGCGCAGGAAGTATCACCCCGCCGCCCGCTGCGAATATGGGTAGGAGTGCCTTGCGAAGATTGGAAAGCTCGCCTTCGTAGAGTTCGCGTTTTAGCTCGCAGCCGATCAGAAGGAAGAAGACCGCCATCAAGCCGTCGTTTACCCAGTAAGAGACGGATAAACCTCCGACCATTATTTTCCAAAAATCAAGATAACTCGTTGAAAATGCTGAATTTGCAATGATAAGAGAAATTACAGAACATATCATCAACGCAATCCCGGCGGATTTTTCGTTTTCGAAAAACTCGGTGTAAGCCTTGGTTAACCTTATTTTCCTGCTGTTTTCAATTTTTGCAGACTTTTTAATCACAACTATTTTTCGAGAATTTTCTTCTTAAATGCAGGAGGCACAACGCTGTTATCAAACACATCCATCGCCGCATCCTCCGGCTCAGGTTCGGGGCAATTTTCAGCCCAATCGCATTCTGCGTCGAGAAATGATTTTATTTCAGTCTCGATCTCGCCCATTTCGTCTCTCAACAAGATTTGATTTTCATTCAAGAACTTTTCATAACGCAAAATCGGATCGTTATGTTCCGCCCACCATTCGATCTCACCCTCGGGCACGTACGCCTGATTGTCGTGCTCAGCGTGCCCTTTCCGCCGGTACGTCAGCGCCTCAATGATTACAGAACCTCCTCCTGCGCGCGCGTGTCCGACCGCTTTCTTCATCGTTTCGTAGCAGGCAATTATGTCGTTTCCATCTACCTGAAGACCGATAATTCCGTAACCCGAAGCCTTCTCCACAAAGAATTTCGCTGCAGTTTGTTCGTTCGATGGGGTTGAATATGCGTAACCGTTGTTTTCAATTATTGTTATCAGAGGGAGTTTCTTGACCGCTGCGAAATTAACGCCTTCGTGAAAAACGCCGGTCGAAGTTGCGCCCTCGCCCAAATAAGCCGCCGCGACACGGTCTTCTTTTTTCATTCTGGCAGCGAGCAACACCCCTGTCATCACTGGAATTAGATCGCCAAGATGCGAAATTGGTCCGATAAAACCCTTTTCAAGATCGGCAAAATGAAACTGCACATCGGTCGCACGCGAGCCTGAATTTCTGCGCCCAAAATACTGCAGGAAAATCTCGCGCGGCTCAATGCCCTTTACAAAACACGCACCAATATCGCGAATCAATGGTGCGATAAAATCCTGATGTTCGAGCGCATAAGCCGTGCCAACTGCCGTCGCTTCCTGCCCGAGTGATGTAAAAACTCCACCTGTCAGTTTTGATTGCTTTTTGAGTCGAACGGTCTTCTCGTCAAACATCCGCGTCAATTTCAAATATCGGTAAAGTTCGATCAATTGTTCTTTTGTAAGCGAAGTTTCCTTTGTGCAGGAAAGCGGCTTTTCGGGTATTTCAAGTTTAATGGTCATTGTTCACAGAGATCAGTATAGCTAACGATAGTGCGCTGTATCGATTTTTTGTAGAAAATTTTAATAATTTTGAAGGAAAACTCAATTTTATCAAAAAAGAATACTACGATAAAACAGAGGATCAGTACACGTAGCACCAATCAGAACTTTTGGGTAAAGATTAAGGATAAAAATATCATCAGTAGAGGGAGCGGTAGCGACCTGTAAAATCTGGATGAGTATCAGCGATTGAACCGAAGCTGTGAGGATAAAATCGCAACGATTCTGCTATATCCGGCTCCATCGGGTCGCTACCGCTCGCGGTACTGACGGTTTATGAATGCTAACGATACTTCGCCACCAAACCTTTCGCACCAATCGCCCAAGTTGCATTTTTGCCCAAAGATCGAACCGCATTGTAATTTTCTTTGTCCAAATTTTTCCAGGTTTTTCCGCCATCGGCCGAAATATCCGAGCCATTTGATCCGACGGCAATAATCGTTCGCTCATTCAAATACGCAACGCCGGATCGATACCCATTTAGTCCTTTTGCCAATTTCCAGGTCCTGCCTCCGTTTTTTGTAAAGGCCAAATTATTATTCGCTTCATCGGGCTTTTCATAGTTTCCGCCGACGATCACGCCTCGTTTACCGTCGCGCATTGCGATTGAGAAAATACCGCTTCCTGCCGTGCCGTGTACGATTGGGGTTTGATATGCTCTCCAAGAATCTCCACGATCATTTGAGTAGAAAACGCGCGCATCCATCCCGCCTGTGATCAGCCAGATTTGTTTCTCGCCGTGAGTAACGATACACGTGCCGCTCGCAGCAAACGCAGCCTCGCCTTTCCGGGCTCTCGGCATTTTTTCGGTTTTAACCGGTGTCCAGTTTTCACCGTCGGTCGTTCGATATAAAACGTATTTACCGCCAACCGGATCGCTCTGAGCCATTCCGTTTTTTTCGTCCCAGAAAGCTATCGAATCAAAAAATGCTTCCTCGTCCTTGTTCGTAAACTGAAGACTCCAATTTTTCCCGCCGTCCGTTGTTTTATAGATGCGAGATGCCTCGCCGTTGCCGATACTCAGAGTATAAGCGGTGTTTTCGTCGAAAGCTTCAATGTCGCGAAAATCGAGTTTCTCCCCACCGGGAACTTTTATCACGTGCCAATTTTTTCCGCCATCGATTGTTCGAACAACAGTTCCGCCGGATCCGGACGCCCAAACGATTTTTTCGTTTACCACATCGAGCCCGCGAAAACTTGCGTCTGTGCCAACCTCATATTTTTTCCATTGGGCATTTGCAGACGAAATCGAGATAAAAATTGCGAAAAGAAAAGCAAATATTTTCATAAATTTGGTCATAAGAAGTTTGCCCTTTGCGGCTGTTGATTCAATTTCCAATACCTTCAGCTGGTGGTTTAGTTTAATAGAATGAAAGGCCTTAGCCGAAACTTCTATTTGGCTGAAAGCCAATGTATTTCTTGCAATCTGTCCACTAGCTGAACCTAGTGGCAAGTTATGAATCTTAACCGATGCTCAGCGTTTTATCGGCTTTGATTTCACGTAAAAATTCCGATCTACTTCAAATGTTGTGATCTCGTCCGCCACGGTCAGGGTCTGTTCATCTTCGCCAGGCACTATTACATGCTCTTTACCATTGATTTTCACGCGAATCGGCATCGCGAAGCCTTTAACGACATTTTCATAATGAAAGCTAAGGTCTTTTCCGCTGATAAAATAATTCAGCTCGGGGATTTTCGTTGTTCGCAAATACTCATCAAAAACCTTGCTTAGATCGATCCCCGCTTTTTCGCTTATATAGTTTTCGATCTGTCCGGTAGTTACAGTTTTATGCCAAAAGTCCTTTTGGATTCCGCGTAAGATGCTGCGCCATTTTGGGTCGTCATTGATAATGTGGCGAATTGTGTGGAGCAAGTTGCCGCCCTTGTAATACATATCGCTCGAGCCGGATTTGTTTACGCCATAAGTGGCGATGATCGGTTGGTCGTTCTGTATATTGCGGCGCGTGCCGATCACATAATCTTCCGCTTCTTTTTTGTTGAAATGGTATTCGACGAAGAGGTTTTCGGAGTAGTTTGTAAAGCCTTCGTGGATCCACATATCCGCCGAATCGATCATCGAAACATTGTTGCCAAACCATTCATGCCCCGATTCATGTACAATGATAAAATCAAACTTTTTTCCAACACCCGTGCCGCTTAGATCCCGTCCGCGATAGCCATTTTGAAAGCCGTTTCCGTAAGTAATCGAACTTTGGTGCTCCATCCCCAAATAGGGCACTTCGACCAATTTGTAGCTATCTTCGTAAAATGGGTACTTCCCAAACCAATATTCAAAGGCTTTTACCGTGCGTGGCGCTTCCTTAAATTGTTCTACGGCCTTTTCTCTGTGCTGCGCGAGTACCCAATAGCTCATATCCAACTCGCCGGCCTCTCCCGCAAATTTCTCGGCGAAATTCACATAGTTTCCGATGTTTACATTTACACCATAATTATTGATCGGATTCGTAACTTCCCATTGAAATGTTTTTGTTTTATCGGCGGTGTTGTGATCCGTGCTTTTCAGACGTCCATTTGAAACTGCGGTCAAATTCTCCGGAACTGTAACGCTTATTTTCATACCCTTGTCGGGCTCATCATAACCGTGATCTTTATTTGGCCACCAAATGCTTGCGCCGATTCCCTGACACGTAGTTGCGATAAAATCATTGCCCTTATCATCCTTTGTCCACGTAATTCCTCCGCTCCATGGCGGATTTTTACTTTCAACCGGCTTGCCTTCGTAATATATCGTGATCTTACCTTCGATTCCTTCCTTGAGCGGCTTGTCAAAATTCACCCAATAAACGTTACCTTCGCGCTCAAATTTCAAATCCGAATTTCCGTTAACGACCTTGGTGATTGCTAGCGGTTCCTGAAGATCGATCTGCATCTTGTTTCCCGATTTTAAGGTAGTAAAGAGGATTTCATTCGAACCCTTTATCCGTTTTGTGTTTGGAAAAAACTCCAACGCGAGATCGTAGTGCTGAAGATCCCACCATTGGCGTTCGGGTGTGATCGAGCCGCGCAAAACCTCCTGGCTCGACGCTTTCCCCTGTTTGCTCGCCGTATATTGGGCGGAAACATGAGACTGAGCGACAATTAAAAAAAGAATAGAAAAGAAAAATAATTTACGCATATTGTTAATTCTAATAAGGGCGGTAGTTTTTTTCGTATTCATTCAATTATAAGCGAATGCAACGAGCGTTGTCGAAAAACATTTTTGTATAAACCGGCAATCACTTTTCTTTATGCGCCGTGACCGTTTTTTCTCGTGCTCCGGTCGACAGATGTGCCGCGATTAATGGATAGTGAACGGCTCC
>JBGTGX010000044.1:0-11465 GCA_041746475.1 Pyrinomonadaceae bacterium
GATACCTGTATAGCTTCCGGGACCCAACGCAATCGCAATACAATCAAGATTCTCGAGCAACAAACCTTCCTCTCGAGACAAATTTTCGATCATCTCCAGTATCGTTTCAGAAAGCGGATGTTTTTCAGAATCACCGATCTGCCGGGCGATTTCGACGTCGTCGCGCCAAATCGAAATACTTCCCTCTCCAATCGAAGTATCAATTGCTAATAGGTTGCTGCCAATTTCACTCATCTATTTCCAACAATTTGGTGATACATTCTTCGCGTCAATTCCTTCCAAACCGGCCTCAGACGCTGAAAGAAATTTCCTATCTGATAATGGAAACGCGTCTTCGCGTCAAGGCTGCCTTCCATTGCAATTGTCGCATGGATTGGGTTGGGTGGAATTCGTTTCTTTAGTTGCTTCCAGAATTTTTCTCGATCATCGAGTGTAGCGCTCAGCGGCACGATCGGAATATTCAAATCCCACTGACGTTTTACTTCCCGTATCAACCATTTGGGGAGTTCCTTTGCCTGCTGTTCAAACGGAAGTCCTCGAAGATCCAAATCGAGAAAATGATGTGCCAATCCGATTGTATAAATGATCCATTGTCGTCTCCGGTCACTAACGACATGTAAACATTTATCCCAGTCAAAGTCGGTAGGGCGATTAACAACTCCGTAGTAAATATCCCACAAACGCCCTTTATTTTCGCCGCCATCGGTAAGCCAATGGACTGAGAGAACGCGAAAGTGATCTTCCGGACAAAGTACTCGAATTGGTTTGCCTTCGAAATCTATTAAACGGGAGCGGGCGAACAGTTCTTCCCAAGAAAGTGCATCGAGATGCCGAAAACCGTTATGAAAATCCACATTAACCCCGGAGTTTGGATTTTTTTGGTAGAAGTTTTTTGCATTTTCAAATTGAGCCGGATCAAAACACAAATCGATATCAACCGAAGATCGTCCGATATCGCTGGGATAGAGAATTGCGGCTGCATAACCTTTGATCAGAATCGGTTCAAACCCGCCGTCGCGAAAAAAATCAAAAGCCTTACAAGCGTTCAGACCCTGAAGCTTTACCTGTAAGACGTTCCACCTAGCATCGTTTTCTATATTTGACACTATAAACCCAGAACATTTTCCTCGAAATAAGTAATCAACCTTTTCGCGAATGCCCCGACTTCCCCTCTCTCACTTTTTACTACGACCGAACTGTCAACCACTTTATTCAGGACACTTAACGAAAATGCCGGATCGTTTCTAATCGGAACCGTATGTGAAATTATCTCAAGAACACCTTGTCCGCGGGAAAGGATTTCTGGTTTCCAACGTGTGTATTTTTTATATCCGGTTACTAAAACCAACCCAACCGGAATTGCTCCCGTTCCAGCCGTGCCGCCAAATTCTTCAACCGCATATTCTACCTGCCTACCGCCGCTGTCCTTTTCGCGGATCGAAAGAGTTTTTGGAAAGGGATTCACATTACCATTTTTGTCCAAAACTGCATATTCATCAGAGTAATAAACTGCCCCATTCTTTACTAACTCCGCAACAAGAGTTGTTTTCCCCTTATAACTACTTGCAGGAATCATAATTGCTTTCCCTTTCCACGCCACGACGCCCGAATGTACAAAGACATTTTCGACAGCAAATTCGGCAACGGTAATTCGTATTTGGCTATCCAATCGATCAAGCATCAACTCCTCGTCCGAATCGCCAATGATCTTTTCCTCGGATTTATATAGGGCGAATTTATTTTTCTTTCCGGTGGTGATCCGGAAATGGTGATCGATACGATCTGTCTTTCCCAAGACGCGATAGTTCTTGACAGGCAAGACCCCCGAGAGCCGGTCGAGAAGGAGCTCGGCCTGGTTGCTCTGAGCGACCTCAATCCCGATATTAACTCCAAATGCCTGTACCTTTACCAAATTTGCCATCCTAAAAAATCGAATTCTACCAACTTAATTGACTACATCTAAGTCTAACTATATTAAAATATACCGGACGGTTTCTAATACAGCACTATAACAATGATACTGCCCGATCTAAATCACCTTTACTAATTGCGGACGTCCCAAGTTTTTCAACCACAATCCCCGCCGCGATATTAGCAAGTTTACATGCTTCATATAAACTTGTCCCTGCTCCGAGAGCAACCGCCAAAGTCGATATTACCGTATCTCCCGCGCCGGTCACATCAAATACATTTCTGGCGACCGTTTCCAAATATCGAGTTTCAGTATTTTTTGAAAAAAGTGCCATACCATTTTCACCTCTGGTGATCAGCAAGTTATCGAAATTGAATTCTGTCAATAATTTTTCACCTGAAGCCCTTACTGAATCTATTGAATCGTCGAACCCGGCGGCATCTAAAGCCTCTTTCTGATTTGGTGTGAGTATGCTCGCATTTTTATATTTAGAATAATCTTTTCCTTTAGGGTCTACCAAAATGATCTTCCCATTCTTCCTTGTTTCGGCGATCAGCCATTTCGCGAGCTCGAAAGTGACCGCACCTTTCGCATAATCGGAAATCAAAACTATATCTGCGTCTTTAATTAATTCTGATAGTTTCTTTTCAACCAGGCTGGCAAGATTCGGGTCTAGATCATCTCGCGTTTCGCGGTCAAGCCTAACAATCTGCTGATTGTTGGCAATTATCCGGGTTTTGATAATAGTCGGACGTAATTCGGCTTTGACTAAGTTTTCGACCGATATATCTAGTTTTACTAATTGCCCCGAAAGTAGATTACCTTCCTCGTCGTTTCCAATTACTCCAACAAGTATTGGCGTAGCGCCCAGCCCCGCGATGTTAGATGCTACATTCGCCGCACCACCCGCAACTATACTCTTTCGCTCAAAGGACACAATGGGAACGGGAGCTTCCGGGGAAATCCGATCAACTTTCCCCCACCAATATTGATCAAGCATTACATCGCCAAAAACCAATACCTTTACATCCTGAAATGTTCCGATGATTTGCTGCATAAGAAAAAGTCGGCGAACACGAACTATGAAGCAATCGCCCGATCAATTATTTCGCACCAGATATGTCCAATAGTGGTGTGGGCTTCCTGAATCCGTGACGTTCGCTCGGCGGGAACCAAAACGCAGGAATCGCAAAGTGCAGCCATCTTACGCCCTTTTACAGATGTCAGCCCGACAACCTTACAACCGGCGTTTCTAGCGCTCATAATGGCTTTTAATACATTTGGTGAGTTTCCGCTGGTACTGATAGCAATTAAAACATCTCCTGCCCGTGCTAGTCCTTCGACCTGTCTTGAAAAGACGCTTTCAAATCCATAATCATTAGAAATCGCAGTTAACGCCGAAGTATCGGTGGTCAGTGCAATCGCAGGAAGCGAGCGCCTATCCGTTTCGTATCTCCCGACAAACTCAGCCGCAATATGCTGCGCATCTGCAGCACTTCCACCGTTTCCGCAAACCAGCACTTTGCAACCGGCTTTTACGGCGTTAACTAACAAATCCGAACAATCCTCGATATTATTTAATTGCTGTGCCAACAAGGATTGAAACACAGAAATATGGCCATTGATTGCGTCTTTGGCGATCGACTCGTCTTCTCCGCCATTTTTTGACTCGTTCTTGTTTTCACGCCGAATTCGCTCGATAATCCCACTAGTCGAAAAACCGGTTTTTAATGGGATCGAAAACACCTCGCCGCCGATTGATTTTACAAAATCAGCTCCGACGATTTGCCCCTCGTCCCAGTCACCGCCTTTGACGAGCACATCCGGGGCAATTTCCCTGATCAATCGCTCGGGCGTTGTTTCGTCAAAAATCCTTACTTCATCGACGGATTCTAAACCGATCAATATCGCCGCTCGCTCCGCTTGTCCGATAATCGGACGATCATTTCCCTTGATAGACCTTACTGATTCATCGCTATTGATTCCCACGACGAGTGTCGTGCCAAATCCCTTGGCTTTTTCCAACAACTCAATATGCCCGGAATGAAGAATATCGAAACATCCGTTTGTAAAAACAATCTTACTCATTTAGCCTTTAGGTTCGTTAAAAGTCCGAATAGGTATTTTCTACAAAACCCTTTAATTATGCAAAATACGTTAGTTGAATATATCCGAACTTTGGTGATAAATTCTTTCTAAGACTGCAAACTATGCAAAGGTATTATGGCTGAACCGACGCCGATGCTTCGGCAATATCTAAAGTTAAAGAAACAATACCCCGGAACGCTTTTATTTTTCCGCCTTGGTGATTTCTACGAACTTTTCAATGAAGACGCAATTGTTGGATCACAAGCACTCGAAATAACTCTCACGGCCCGCCAAAAAAACACGCCGAATGAAATTCCGATGTGCGGAGTTCCGCATCATGCCGCGGGAAATTACATTGCGAAATTGATTCGAAAAGGATTTCGTGTCGCCATTTGTGAACAAACTGAAGATGCGAGCGCTGGAAAAAAACTTGTAAATCGCGAGGTCGTAAGGGTAATTACTCCCGGAACCGCGATCGACGAACAACTTCTGGAAAAAAAAGAACCAGTTTTCCTCGCATCAGTCGCGGGCGCAGGCGAAAAATTTGGTGTTGCCTTTTTGGAGTTATCAACCGGAGATTTTTTCGCTTCACAATTTGAGGGAAAAGATGCTTGGCCCAACGCCGTATCCGATATTAAGAGTTATTCTCCCAGGGAACTTCTTTTTCCGGCATCTGTAGGAAGTTTGGTTCAACAAAGTTTCAAAGATCCGCAAATTTTTGGCTACGGGGGTGAAAAAGCAACGCCAATGCTGCTTCACGAACAAGACAAAAATACATTAAGTAATATCTCAATAACTTTAACCCAACTTGAAGAGGAAACGTATGATATCGACGTCGCATCCCGAACGCTTAGAGATCAATTCGAGGTAAATCAACTCGACGCATTTTTCCCAAACGGTGAAACCCAGGCAATCAAAGCATCTGGAGCGTGTCTCTCGTATGCGCTCGAAACCCAACGCGCCGCCGCAAAACACATCACCGAAATTAAATACAACAAATCGTCCGATTTCATGATTCTTGACGCGATCACATTAAGGAATCTGGATATCCTTGAGTCAAGCAGTTTTGAGAAGGCGAGTAAACGTTCGTTGTTGGGAGTGATCGATCAAACGATTACAGGTATGGGTGCGCGTTTGCTTCGTTCATGGTTGTTGCGTCCCTCGATAAAACGAAGCGAGATCAATACCAGAACCAGCGCAGTTGCTGAACTTACGGACTCTATCTTAAGAGATAAGATTAGGTTTTTGTTAAAAGAAGTTACCGATCTAGAAAGGCTTGTTGGACGCCTGAACCTCGGTACCGCTTCACCCCGAGACCTACTCTCCCTAAACCACTCTCTCTCCAAGACTCCCGAAATTAATTTAACGTTATCAGACGCGCGAAGTCTTTTGCTTCAGGTCCTAGCTGAAAACATTTTCGAGCTTCCCGAAATTCAAGATCTGATTGCTAATTCAATTTCGGATGAACCACCTTTAAATTTAACCGATGGCGGAATTATCCGCGAGGGGTTTAATAACGAGCTCGACGAACTGCGGGAGGTAAGCAAAAACGCCAAACAAACCATTGCCAGCTTTGAGGCCCGGGAAAAGGAAAGAACGGGAATCTCTTCCCTCCGCGTCAAATTTAATAACGTTTTCGGGTATTTTATAGAAATATCGAAAGCGAATCTGTCTCGGACGCCTGATGACTACGAGCGTCGTCAGACGCTTACCAACTCCGAACGTTACACAACACGGCAGTTAAAGGAATGGGAAAGTAAAGTGTTGGGCGCCGAAGATCGCATTAAGGAACTCGAAAACGAACTATTTAAGGAAATCAGATCCGCCGTAACCAAAGAGACGAAACGCCTGCAATCGACTGCGCGTGCTTTGGCAACGCTGGATTCGTTAGCCTCGCTCGCCGAAGTTGCTGCACAAAGGAATTATGTACGGCCTGAATTGCATGAGGCCGATTCGATCGAAATAAAGGACGGTCGTCACGCAGTCGTCGAAGCATTTAGCGATTATCCGTTTATTCCAAATGATCTTCGGATGAATAATTCGACCGATCGTTTATTAATAATTACCGGTGCAAATATGGGTGGTAAATCCACCGTGTTGCGTCAGGTCGCATTGATTCAAATTCTTGCGCAAATCGGCTCGTTTGTTCCGGCGAAAATGGCAAAACTTCCCCTCGTTGACCGGATATGGACACGGGTCGGCGCATCCGATGACCTCGCTTCGGGGCGTTCGACATTTATGGTCGAGATGACTGAAACAGCGACCATCCTCCATAACGCAACGCCACGGAGCTTGATATTATTGGACGAGATCGGCCGCGGCACCTCCACTTTTGATGGGCTTGCCATCGCATGGGCTGTAGCAGAATATCTCCATAATTCGCAAGAGCATTCGGCAAAAACCCTTTTCGCCACCCATTATCACGAGCTCACAGAGCTTGCAGAAAAATTGCCGGGGGCAAAAAATTACCAGATCACGGCCAAGGAAAAGGATGGGGATATCGTATTTTTGCACAAGCTCGAAAAAGGCAAAGCATCAAAATCATACGGAATTGCGGTTGCTAAACTCGCCGGACTTCCCATCGAAACAATTGCCCGGGCGAATCAAGTTTTAGAAAAACTCGAGCAGTATGAACTTGCGGTATTTTCCGACAAACAAATCATTGACGCTGAGCGCGGACTTGAGGCAGCGGTCGGCCAGGCGGCGAATGATCGATTGGCGTCGCAGGTATCTCTTTTTGCAGTCTCCAACGAAACTATTATCGATGACTTACGAGGCTTGGATGTCAGCAAACTTACGCCGGAAGAATCCAAGGAAGTTCTCAGCAAAATGAAGAAAGATGTCATCTAGTCAATGTGATATAACACTTTAATAGGCCAATGCTAAACACAGTTTATAAAGCACTTTCACTTCGCGAAAAAGTCGGGCAGCTCTTCTTTATTGGAATTCCCGGCGAGGAATTCGATGAAGTTACGTTGCGCTTGGTCGAAGAAATCTCGCCTGGCGGAGTTTGTTTGTTTGCCCGTAACACAAAAAGTGCGGGTAAAGTGCGGGATCTTTTAGGCGGGTTGCGCCAACGCCTTCCATTTGAGCCATTTTTGAGCCTAGATCAGGAAGGCGGTTTGGTTGACAGACTTCGCCGAATTCTCGAGCCGATGCCATCGGCATATGATGTAAGTAAGACGGGAAATCCTGAGCATGGTCGAAAGCTGGCAGAGATCACGGCCGAAGCGGTTCGCATTTTGGGTTTTAATATGAATTTTGCCCCGGTCTTAGATGTAATCGACGATTCGAGAGACGGATTCATAATGAGCGCACAGTATCGAACCTTCGGACATACTAAAGAAGAGGTGGTTGCGTTTAGTTCGGCTTATCTCGACGCCCTGCAAGCAGGCGGAATCTTAGGCTGCATCAAACATTTTCCGGGAATCGGCGGTGTTGAGTTCGATCCCCACGAAGAGCTTCCCGCAATCATGTGTGGGAAAGAGGAGTTTTATGAAAACGACCTGTTTCCGTACCTTAAGCATTTCGCTAATAACAATGTGAAAGCAATTATGACGGGACATGCCGTATTTCCTTCGCTTGGTTTGCAAGAAGCCGATTCAAGTGGCAAACTTCTTCCGTCGTCTCTAAGTCGAAACATAGTGTCAGTTCTATTGCGGGACGAGCTGGGATTTGAAAATTTAGCCTTGACCGATGATCTGGAAATGGGTGCAATAGTGGGCAATTATGGAATTGGTACTGCCGCAAAAATGTCGATTGATGCAGGAAACGATTTTGTCTTGATCTGTAACGATCCGAATGCGATATTCGAGGGCTTTGAGAGCGTTTTAGAGGCAGTAAAAGCGGGGGAAATTTCCGAAACCAGAATCGATCAGTCTCTTAAGAGAATTTGGAAAGTCCGCGGCGATTTATCGCAACCCCTTGTGTTTAGCGAATCAAGACTTAAAGAACTTTCCCTAGAAATTATAGAACTGAAGAAGTCTTTGTAGTTCGAAAACAATATTAGAAGAATTTATTGGAGGTTATTTGATGCAAAACAAGCGTCTTATTATTTTTGCTGTTTTAGTTTTAGGTTTATTTTTAATCGCATCGGGTTGTAGAGATCGCGGAGCCGGCAGCACCTTTACGATTGCCATGGACGGCAAGTTTTCAACCCTTGATCCGATCGGGGCAACTACCGTGGACGCAAATTCCGAGCGGTTACGTACTTTGATGTACAATTCACTCGTCAAAAAGAACGAGAAGTTTGAATATGTCGGCGATTTGGCGAAAGAGATCAAAACAAGCGAAGACGGCTTAACCTATACCTTCATCCTTAACGACAACGTAAAATTCCACGATGGGAAAGCGTTAACATCCGCAGACGTAAAATATACACTCGATACGCTTCTTGCTTCAAAGGGAGGCAAATCGGCGAGTTTGCTCGAAACCATTGACGGCAAAACCGCTCCTATAATTTCCGGTGTAGAGGCACCTGATGAAAAGACGATCAGTGTAAAGATCTTACGTGCAGATCTCAAAAACCAACTTTTGCCGAATTTGATGCCGATCGCAATCATCCCGAAGGATGCGAAAGTCGGTGAAGGCACCGACGCAGCCACCAAGCCCCCCGTGGGAACAGGTGCATACAAATTCAAGTCGTTTGATACGGCTCAGCAAATTGTTGATCTTGAGGCATTTGATGGTGCTTGGGAAGGCGCGCCAAATATTAAGAATATCCGTGTAAAGATTCTCGCAGATGCAAATGCCCTTCAGGCTGAACTGCTGGCAGGCAGAGTCGATCTCGCCCCAAACGCAACCAATCTAACCCCTGACACTCTAAAGAGTCTTAGCGAATCGCCGAATTTGAAAGTGCAAGACTTTAAAGGATCAAACATCCAATACCTTTGGTTTAATGTTGAATCAAAACCTTTAGACAACGTCAAAGTTCGACAGGCCATTGCCTACGCGGTGAATCGAAAACGCATTATTGATGATCTTCTAAACGGAAAAGCTACTCTGGCATATTCAATTCTTCCTGCCGAATCCTGGGCATATTCCGATGGCGTAAAATACGATTTTGATCTGGAAAAGGCTAAATCACTTTTGGATGAGGCTGGATTTAAGGATAAAGATGGCGATGGAATGCGCGAGATGGACAAGATCGTCTTTAAGATCGGCTCCGGAAACAAAGCAACGAGCGAATATGTCCAGGTAATCCAAAGTCAGCTAAAGGAGATTGGAATTCCCGTCGGAATTGAAAGCCTCGAACGATCTACAATGTTTGAGCAGGTCAAACTTGGAAATTTCGGCATGACAACCGGAATCTGGGTTGGCGGAAATCAGGACCCGATCTTTTTCAACGATCTATTCCATTCCTCGAAAATACCGACTAAGGATAATAAAGACGTTCGAAACCGCGGCCGCTATGCGAACAAGGAAGTCGATCAGTTGATCGAGAAAGCAATGACCGAACTCGATCAGCAGAAAGCGAAAGAGTATTACGCAAAAGCCTGGGAATTGATAAGTACCGACATGCCGTTTCTCCCCCTTTGGTACACAAACAATTTTGTAGTTGCTGCCAATAAGGTCGGTAATATCGATATGAATGCGAGCGGTGATTGGGACTTTGTTCGAAAGCTAACCGTTGAGTAAACGATGAATCACCCTGAAGTATTGCTGCTTCCAGTATTGATGATAGCTGATTACTATCTGACGATATTGGGAGCAGTTTTGCGTGAAAAAGAATTTGGAAAACATTTCATAATAGATGCCTATGAAATGAATCCGACCTATCGAAATGGCATCGACCAGAAAAGACTTCTGAATCTACAATTCATCGCCCAGGTATTGCTAAACTTCCTAATTCTGCTCGCCTGCTCAATTTTTCTAAATGGAGATCTCGAATTTATATTTTGGATAGTTCTCGGATTTTACCTAACACTTTACGGTTATGTTATCGGGCTGCACGTTTCAAACATACTGATATTTCGCTGGGTTGAAAGGAACCCAAATGCATTCGATGGCGTCATAACATTGTCGCATGATTTCAATCTTCGTATGAGTCTTAATCTGAATGCAGTCTTGCTGATTCCAGTCATTATTATTCTGATTTTTTCCTTTTCTTTCTTCGTTTTAGGATCGCTTCTTGCGGTGGTCTACAACATCACGCTCGTTGGAAACTGGATAAGGAAGAGAAAGCACGCTGAGAAATAAGTAACTTGACAAAAAGTGTCAGCAATGTAGAATTATTTCTTGCGATGTGCGGGAATAGCTCAGTGGTAGAGCACAACCTTGCCAAGGTTGGGGTCGCGAGTTCAAATCTCGTTTCCCGCTCCAAATTTCCGGAAGCGATGCGTCAGATGTTAAATATCCGAGCATCGCTTCAATCAATTGACAGCTCAGTTGTGAATTTCCTCAGTTCAGCTCAACATCGGCGGCGTAGCCAAGTGGTAAGGCAGAGCTCTGCAAAAGCTTTATTCATCAGTTCGATTCTGATCGCCGCCTCCAATCTTTTCAATAACTTTACGAGACTTTTTGAATACTTTGCTGGTAAGAAACTGGTGAAAAGTGTATGTACTCCCTACCAACTTAGCAGTAAATTAACTACTCTTGCGAAATTAATCTCAGTCTACTTTAAACCACATTCCGAGCATTGTTTTTATAGTTTCCGCCTCGCCGACAGACCAACCACGGTCAAACAATGTCTCTGCGTTTCAACATCAATTGTCCGGCCTAAAACGCCCAAATTTCTTGAACCGAGCACGCAAAACATAACTCATTTTTTGCCGTAAAAATTAACGAGACGGAAAGGAAATAAAGGCTGAATTCATTTTTTAGCGTTCGAAGAAATAAATTGACTTAACATATTAGTAGGCATATTCTTAGAGCCTGAAAACGCAGTAAAATATGGGGACAATCTCAACAAAAACCATCGGAGGTAACCAAGAGGTCGCGTGATTGGAGCGACGGGAATCAAGAGGCCTTGGATCTGCTCTTTCCGTTGGTTTAGGACGAATTGCACGCCCAAGCTGCCCTAAATCCGCTATTTTAGCGGTTTTAGCATTTAAGAAACGGCACAAGTTCGTCGCATTCGCCCGCAACCGTAGAAAGCGATTGGAAATTTACAAAGGATTGGCTGTATCGAGAGATTACGAAATGAAGTCCGAACGCTGGCAAAAAGTTAAAGGATTATTCGATGCCGTCATCGAACTCGCGCCGGCGAAGCGCAAGCGGTTTCTCGACAAATCGTGTGGGACGGATGAAGACTTGCGCCGCGAGATTGAAACTCTGCTTGCTTCATACGGCGACGCGGAAGGTTTTATGGAACAACCCGCCGCCGAAGAAGTTGCCAGCCTCATTATCGAACCAAAAAATCTCGAAACGGGAAAAAGTTTCGGTCATTACGAAATAATCAAACAGATAGGCGCGGGCGGAATGGGAGAAGTTTATCTCGCCAAAGACAACAAACTCGACCGCAAAG
>JBGTGX010000045.1:0-29252 GCA_041746475.1 Pyrinomonadaceae bacterium
AGCTTAGCAGTTGGTTGTAAAACTATTGGAATCCCTACACTTACGGCTTTGTCAATTGAGTGCCAAGATGAAAAATGCGTATCGGTATTGAGCATTGGGGGTGAAGAATTTGCGGTCCAAGAATCTGAACCAAGAGAAAACTCAACTCCTGATTATTCCGATTTGACGATCGTCAGTTTTAATGAATTCCGCAAATTGCTGCCGTTGAAAATTTTTACCGATCAGAAAACCGCGGGTGTGTTAAATGGAATAATATCCGGATCGGCTTTGCGAGGGGAAATGGTCGCTGCGTCTGATAACATCTCACATCTGATTGCGATTGCAGCATTAAGCGAAAGGCAGGAAAAAACCGATCTTACGCCAATTTATGCGAGGAATTTTGGATTGGGCAGATGACAACTAAAAGCGGACTTATTTTCGAGATACTCCCGATGACGAGTATCGATATCCCCGAGGTAAAAGGGATTGAAAAAGAAGCGAAATTGAGTGTTTGGTCGCATAGGGATTATGCGGGTGCGCTTCTTGACAGGGATGCCCTGTGTTTTGTAGCTCGCGGACCTGGTTCCATAGAGGTTGTTGGCTTCGCTGTGGCAAAAATTTTGCCGGGAGCCGAAAATTCAAATCACGGCGAAGCAGAGATCCATAACATCGGCGTAAGAAAAACCTTTAGGCGGAAGGGAATCGGTCGAAAATTGATCCGCGTCTTGAGAAAACACTTTACAGAGCGGAAGGTTGGGTCGGTTTGGCTGGAGGTTAGAGAATCTAGTCTGGAAGCGATTGAATTTTATCGATCATTATCATTCGAGACGGCTTACAAAAGACCTGATTTCTATCGTCGTCCGGCGGAAACGGCCGTCGTGATGCGACAAGATATCGTAAAAAATAAAAAAGCTTGCCAACATAATTAAAACTCTGTAGAATCAAAATTATCCAATGAATCGAGACGCAGCGAGCGTTTATAACCCAGATCTTTAATACCAATGGAGGAAGGAAAAAACAAATTATGGAAATTTCGACAACGGAAACGGTTAAAGAGGAGCTTTTGAAAGAAAGCGAAACATTCAGAGATTTAGTACATCAACACTCCAGATACGAAACAAGATTAACGGAATTAGCCAGTTTGACCTACCCAAACGAAGACGAGCAACTTGAAGAAGTAACCATAAAGAAAAAAAAGTTGAACATTAAAGATGAGATTTACTCAATGATGACTGAGTATGAAAAATCGCATTAAAGTATTTTTTTCATTGTAGAAATCAAAAGTGTCGGAAACCGAATTTTCCGACACTTTTTTAGTTTTATCTGATTGTAAGTTTGGTTTAGGTTCCGGTCTCCCAGCTATTCATATACTCAACCATCTCAGGTGTGAGTTCATCAATACCGATCCCCAGGGCTTTTAACTTAAGTCCGGCAATTTCCTGGTCGACTTCAACCGGTAACTTATGAACTTTATGTTCGAGTGTTCCCTTATTCATTACTAGGTATTCTGTTGATAAAGCTTGGTTAGCGAAACTCATATCCATAACACTCGCCGGATGTCCCTCAGCTGCCGCGAGGTTGATCAAACGACCTTCGCCAAGCACGATGACCGACTTTCCGGTTTCTTTTGAAACGTATTCTTGAACGAATGGACGACGCCTTTCAACGGCTTCGGACAGTTCCGCAAGCGCTTCCAGATTGATTTCAAGATCAAAGTGTCCGCTGTTGCAGACGATCGCGCCATCTTTCATCGCGGGGAAGTGCTCGCGATCAATAACGTGGCGATTTCCAGTAACAGTTACGAAGAAATCTCCTATTTTAGCCGCTTCCTTCATCGGCATTACGCGAAAGCCGTCCATTACCGCTTCGACCGCTTTTATCGGATCGACTTCGGTAACCGTGACATTTGCGCCCATACCGCGCGCTCTCATCGCGACCCCTTTTCCGCACCAGCCATATCCAACTACAACGAGATCCTTACCCGCTAACAGATAATTTGTGGCTCTTATTATTCCATCAAGGGTCGATTGTCCTGTACCGTAGCGGTTGTCAAAGAATTGTTTTGTCTGAGCATCATTTACCGCCATGGCAGGGAATTTCATCACACCCGCTTTTTCCATTGCCTGAAGACGAACGATTCCCGTAGTAGTTTCTTCCGTTGTACCAATGATCTTGCCAGCATCATCCGGATATTCTTTAAGAAGTGTTGCTACGACGTCTGAACCATCGTCAATAATGATATCCGGTTTTGAATCCAAAGCGATGTGCACATGTCTGATATACGTTTCAGTTGACTCCCCCTTAATCGCGAAAACTGGAATATGCCAGTCCGCAACCAATGAAGCGGCGACATCATCCTGCGTCGAAAGAGGGTTTGAAGCTATCAAAATAGCTTCGGCACCGCCCGCCTGAAGGGTACGTGCCAGGTTCGCGGTTTCGGTTGTTATATGCGCGCAGGCAACAAGTTTTATTCCGTCAAGCGGTTTTTCCTTTTCAAAACGCTCGCGGATCAATCGGAGAACGGGCATTTCACGATCCGCCCATTCAATTCTTTGTTTGCCTTGCTCCGCAAGATTTATGTCTTTAATGTCGTATTGCATTACCTTTCCTTCTTGTGCCATATTATTTCTATAATCCTTTTACTATCAATAATATAGAGGTAAACATCTCAACCCGGACGGGAAGTGAATTCCACCTCATAGATTGTTAAATTTTTATACTCCTGAAGCCGCACCAGTAGACGCCGCATTTCGTAGAGCTTCAGCTTTATCCGTTTGTTCCCAGGAAAATTCATTCCTTCCAAAATGCCCGTATCCGG
Organism: Pyrinomonadaceae bacterium; assembly: GCA_041746475.1. Classification (GTDB taxonomy): domain Bacteria; phylum Acidobacteriota; class Blastocatellia; order Pyrinomonadales; family Pyrinomonadaceae; genus Aridibacter. The sequence continues at coordinate 2,798 of JBGTGX010000045.1, forward strand.
CTGTTTGTTTATATATCGGCCGGCGTAAATCAAGCGTTTCAATAATCGCTTTTGGAGTCAGTCCGAAGTTTTCGCGGACGATCTGCGACAAACGATCCTCGGCGATTACTCCGGTTCCGTGGGTATCGACTAAGACTGAGACGGGTTCGGCTACACCGATCGCGTAAGCTAACTGAACGGTACACTTATCAGCAAGTCCGGCAGCAACGATATTTTTTGCTACGTATCGAGCCATATAAGCAGCGGAACGATCCACCTTCGTAGGATCCTTGCCGGAAAACGCGCCTCCACCATGGGGGGCATATCCGCCATAGGTGTCAACAATAATTTTGCGTCCCGTCAACCCCGCATCTCCCATGGGGCCGCCAACAACGAAACGGCCGGTTGGGTTGATATGATACTTTGTGTTTTCGTCTAAAAGCTCTGCAGGTACGACCGCTTTAATAACTTTTTCCAATATATCTGCGCGAAGGGTTTCTGTTGTAACGTCATGCGAGTGTTGAGACGAAATAACAACTGCCTCAACTCGTGAGGGCTTACCATCCACATATTCGATCGAAACTTGAGATTTTCCATCCGGCCGCAGGTATGCCAGCTCCCCGTTTTTCCGAACTTCTGTCAGCTTTTTTGTAAGGTTGTGAGCCATTTGAATCGGCATCGGCATTAATTCGGGGGTTTCATTGCACGCGAATCCAAACATCAACCCCTGGTCTCCGGCGCCACCAGTATCAACTCCTTGTGCAATATCAGGTGACTGGGTACCGATCGCGTTCAAAACGCTCATCGTATTACAATCGTAACCAAATCCGGCGTCGTTATAACCTATCTCGTTGATTGTGTCTCGAATCACTTTTTGGAAATCAACGGTCGCGGTAGTGGTTATCTCGCCGGCAACGACAGCCAAACCGGTCGTAACCAGTGTTTCGCAAGCGACCCGTGCTGTTGGATCCTGCTCAAGGATCGCGTCCAAAATAGCGTCGGAAATATGATCAGAAATCTTATCGGGGTGTCCCTCAGTGACCGATTCGGATGTGAATAAAAAGTTTTTGATACTCAAAGTTTGATACTCCTGATATTTAAAGGTGCTTTTTGCCAGAATGCAATTAACAAAAGGGAGATTTTATAAGTTATGTGAGGAGGTGTCAACGCGAGAGGGAATCTAAATGACCGAAGCCAAAGTAGGCAAACGGGAGGCCAGGTTCGTGATAATTAATGCGTCTGATAATAAAGATTATGTATCAGGGCTCGCGAGCAAAAGTTAAGAATTATTCAATAATGTCGGCCCATTCGTCCGAGTCATCAAAAACGGTGTCAGCTTCGAGCTCAACCTCGAGTTCATCAGGTTTAGATGGGAGATTCGAGATTTCAAAAACCGCAGATTTGACTAATATTTGGCAGTCGCTCCTGAGAGCTAAAGCAATCGCGTCGGAAGGTCGGGCATCCAGGACAACCTTGTTTCCATCTGAGCCTCGTAATTCGATCGAGGCATAAAACGTGTTGTCAAGCAGATCTGTAATTAGGACCCTTTCGATCGTATAACCAAGCTCCAAAATAGTGTTCTTTAGAAGGTCGTGTGTCATAGGGCGTTGAGGTGCGATCTTTTCAATCTCGAGCGCAATTGCATTTGCCTCGAAGGCACCAACCCAAATTGGAAGGATTTCTTCGGATTCTACGCCCTTTAATACAACAATGGGGGTGTTGCTATTTGGATCCATTATAAGCGCGCCAATTTTTACCTCAATAAACATATTTGATAATTCTACAAGCAACTCTAATTTTGTCCAATCCGGCCGTACAATGAATTGCGATTGGTTTGCGTTATCGTGATGCTGCTAATTTTGCCCAAAAGATCTCCCGTGCCCTCAAAATTAATTACCTTTTGGCAAGTTGAATGTCCTGTCAATTGATTAGAACGTCGCGAGGGTCGCTCGACCAAAACATCTACGGTTTTACCGATATACGATTCAAAAATTTTAGCCTGATGTTTACGTTGGACCGATTCGAGAGCAAGGAACCTATTTGTTTTTTCTTTTTTAGATACGTCATCTACCAAAGCATCGGCCGGCGTTCCCGGACGCGGGGAGTATTTGAAAATGTAAGCACTGTCAAATTTGCAAAATTCAACAAGCTTAACCGTCTCCTCAAAATCTTCTTCGGTCTCGCCGGGGAAGCCGACTATCATATCGGTGGTTATCGAAATATTTCGCTCCGAAGACTTTATCTTATCGATCCTTTTCTTATAGTTATCAATCGTATGGCCGCGCCGCATCGCCCGAAGGATTCGATCACTTCCCGATTGAACCGGCAGATGAACCCAGTTGCAAAGATTTTCATTTTCAATCATCGCATCGACTATATCAGGATGAAAATCTCTGGGAAAAGATGTCGTAAATTTCAATCGCTCAATACCGGTTGCCGAAACCGCCCGAAGTAAGCGCGAAAATGGCGTAGCACCGGAGAAGTTTTCCATGCCGGATTCCGTTTTAGGACGATAGCTATTAACGTTTTGACCGATCAAATGAATCTCTTTGACACCTTGTCGGCGCAGATTGAGTACGTGTCGAATTATTTCCGAGGCCGGCAAGCTTTTCTCGCGTCCTCGCGCAAACGGCACGATGCAGTATGTGCAAAACTTATTGCAGCCCTCTATTATGGGAACGAAAGCAACGTAAGGTGAGTGGCGTTGTGTTGGAGAAGTCGACCAATCGTAGTCAAAATCGCGATCCCCAAGATCAATAAAATCGCTGGCTTCACGTTTGGAAGATTCTTCGATGGCGTCGGATATACGCCCAACCGCCTTTGTTCCAAGCACAAAATCAATGCCGTCACCTTTCTTAAAGAGCGTTTCACCCTCGAGCTGCGCGACACAGCCCAACACTCCGACGAGTTTATCCTTGTTCTCCGAGTGGTATACTTGTCCTATTCGGGTGAACAATTTATGCTCTGCTTTTTCACGAACCGAACAGGTATTGAATAAAATGACGTCCGCGTTATCTTCCGATGCCGTCATTTCGTATCCGTCGGATTCGAGTTGAGTAGCAACTCTTTCCGAATCTGAGACGTTCATTTGACATCCGAAAGTTTCCAAATAAACTTTTTTCATACGTTACCAAGTCGGCGAAATTAAACCTAAATATGACCAGCCAAAGAGAGTTTGTCCACCTTCATTTACATTCGGATTATAGCCTTTTAAAGGGTGCTATCCAACTCAAGCCGCTTTCACAGGAACTCACCCGCTTGGAAATGAAGGCGTGCGCGATTACCGACTACGCCAATATGTTTGGTGCGATTTCGTTTTATCAAATTATGAGGCAAAACGAAATTAAGCCTATTTTAGGCTATGAAGCGTTTGTGACATTTGGTGAGATGACTGATCAAACCGCCTCTTTAAGAATTGGAGAGCGGCCGTATTACAGCCTGGTTTTACTCGCGAAAGACTATCAGGGCTATCTCAATCTTTGTTACCTTGCATCGAAAGCATATACGGACGGATTTCATCACAAGCCGAGAATAGATCTTGACCTTCTTGCGGAAAAGAGCGATGGATTGATTGGACTTTCGTCAGGAATAGAGGGGGCAGTTGGCCATTTTCTAGCTCAGGACAAGCATGGTAATGCGCTCGAAAACGCTAAGCAATTCGAATCGATACTCGGAAAAGGTAACTACTTTCTGGAGATACAAGATCACGGCCTCGAGCATGAAATCCGGTACCGAAAACGAATAGTTGAGTTGTCTGAGGAATCGGGTATTCCCTTGGTCGCGACGAATGATGCGCATTATTTAACTCAAGAAGATTTCAGGGCTCACGACGTCTTGCTGTGCATTGGTGAAGGAAAGACAACTTCGGACCCTACTCGCAATAGCCTTGGAAACGATTCTTTCTATTTAAAATCCGCCGAAGAAATGTGGGATCTTTTTGGAAGAGAGGTGCCGGAAGCACTTACAAACACACTGGAAATAGCCGAGATGTGCAGTATCGAAATTCCGCTGGAAGACAATCTCCAGCTACCCAAATATCCTATTCCGGTTGAATCCGAGTGCAAAACAATTGATGAATATTTTGAAGCGATAGTTTCCGAGGGGTTCAAAGAGAGAAAACGAAAAGTTTGGGACGATCTCGAAGCGCGAGGTGAACTGAAATATCCGATCAAGGATTATCAGAAGCGACTTGATACAGAAATCAGAATTATCCGAACGATGGGGTACCCTGGATATTTTCTTATCGTTTGGGATTTTATTCGCTATGCACGAAACAGAGACATTCCCGTCGGTCCCGGGCGGGGTTCGGCAGCCGGTTCCTTGGTAGCGTATTGCCTTGAGATAACCGATATTGACCCGATTCAATACGAACTCCTTTTCGAGCGGTTCCTAAACCCGGAACGCGTTTCAATGCCCGATATAGATATTGATTTTTGCGTAAACGGGCGTGCAGAAGTTATTAATCATGTTTCTAATCTTTATGGTACCGAATCCGTATGTCAGATAGTCACGTTTGGAACGATGGCGTCAAGAGCGGCGATTAAAGACGTCGGGCGGGCTCTTAACATTCCATATGCCGAGGTGGAAAAAATTGCGAAAATGATTCCGCCCCCCGTGCGGGGCAGAAATGTAAGTATCGGGCAAGCAATCAAACAAGTTCCCGAACTTTCCAGTGCAATGAATGAGGATCCGGGGGTGAAAGACCTCGTCGATCTTGCAAAGCGTTTGGAGGGGTGTGCGCGTCACACGTCAGTTCATGCGGCGGGCGTCGTTATTTCTCCGAAACCACTTTATGAACTCGTGCCCGTGGCAATTTCCAGCCGGAACGAGGAACTCACCAGTCAATATTCCATGAAGGATCTGGAAAAGGTCGGAATGCTTAAGATGGATTTTCTTGCTTTAACCACCTTAACCATTATACAGGACTGCTTAAATACGCTTAAAGCGCGAACGGGACAAGTGCTTAATTGGAATCAAGTGCCGCTTAACGACGAACTAACGATGAAGCTCTTTGGTGATGGATTGACCGATGCTGTGTTCCAATTTGAATCGGGAGGTATGCAGGAGATTTGCAGACGCCTTAAGCCGACTGAGCTGGAAGATCTTTCTGCGCTTAACGCTCTATATCGACCAGGTCCTTTAGATGGCGGGATGGTAGATGATTTCATCGCGCGGCACAAGGGAGAAAAGCCCGTTGAATATCTCGTCCCGGAAATGGAGGAGATACTTAAGAACACCTACGGAATCCTAGTATATCAAGAACAAATAATGCAGCTCGCCCAAAAACTTGCCGGTTATAGTCTCGGCGACGCTGATATGATGCGCCGAGCCATGGGGAAAAAGGATCGGAAGGAAATGGCGAAGCACGAAGCGAAATTTATTGAGGGTGCAATTGCAAATGGCGTTCCCCGAAAGAAAGCCGAGGAGATATTTCGGTTGATGGCACAATTTGCCGACTATGGATTTAATAGGAGCCACAGCGTCGCGTATGCTTATATTGCTTATCAGACTGCTTATCTTAAAGCGCATTACCCTGCTTATTTTTATGCAGCTGTTTTATCCAGTGAGGCGGATGATAGCTCGAAGATATATAAATACTCAAGCGAACTAGGAAGTTTCGGTTTGAGTTTGTTGCCGCCTGATGTCAACGAGAGCGATCCAGGCTTTACCCCCTCGGAAAAGGCAGTTCGCTTTGGTCTAACCGCTATAAAGGGAATTGGGGTCTCAACTGTCGAGTCGATACTTGCAGCACGGGCGGAAGACGGGCGTTTCACTTCCCTTTTCGATTTCACGTCAAGACTTGCGCACGGGACAATAAATCGCCGTGGATTGGAGAGTTTAGTTGGAGCGGGGGCATTTGATTCCATAATTCCCGAAAACGATGACGTTTTAACGGGGCGTGCCCGGTTTTATGCGGCGATAAATGATTCAATATCGCACGCTCAAAAGGCATGGGATAATTTACTTCGGGGGCAAAGTGATCTATTCGGGGAGCAGGCATCCGGAGTTAACCCTTCTCACGAACTTCCCGACGTTGAACCGTGGACGCAATCCGAATTGTCGGCTTACGAAAAAGCTTCGGTTGGATTCTATCTCTCAATGCATCCATTAGAGAGCTACGAAAAGGTTCTGGAAGAAATGAAAATTGGATCTATTGAGACCTATCGGGACATCTCACCCGGCGAACGTTTGACTCTGGCAGGAATGGTGTCGAGATTTCAGGCAAAATACAGCAAGAAAGGAAACCGGTTTTGCATGTTTCGGCTTGAAGACAAGACGAGCGGTGTTAAGTGCCTTGGTTGGGCAGATACATATAGTAGGTTTAGTGATATTCTTACCGACGACGAGCTTTTGGTCGTCGAAGGACGTGTTGAATCTAACGAAGGGCAGGAAATCACTATCGTTGTTGACGAAATTAAGCTTCTGCCGGATATGGTATTTAAGACGGCCGCGAAAATGGCAATACAACTTCCTTCGCAAGGTGTTGATGAACGACTGCTTGAGGCGATTCTTTCCCTTCTGAGTAAGAAGCGTGGGCATTGTGAGGTTGTTGTTAAAGTTCCCCTTAAATATGGCATAGTCGCAAATGTTTTTTCGGAGCCGTTACAGGTCGAAGGCAGTAGTGGTCTGGAAAACGCGTTGTCAGATTTGGGTTGTAAGGTTGTATGGAATTGAGAAACAAGTGGTGCGAAATTTATGACTGAAGAAATAAGTGCGTTTGAACGCGTAAAAATGGCCAGGCATTTAGAGCGTCCTCATACGAAGGATTTGCTCGAAGGTATTTTTACAGATTTCGTCGAACTTCACGGAGATCGACGGTATGCAGATGATCCTGCTTTGATGTGTGGATTTGCTAAGCTGGATGGTACTGATGTCGCAGTCATAGGACATCAGAAAGGTCGCGATCTGGATCAACGCCGCCACCGAAATTTCGGTATGCCAAAACCGGAAGGATATCGGAAAGCCCTTCGCATAATGCACTTAGCGCAGAAATTTTCGCGTCCGATAATCACAATAGTAGATACGACCGGCGCATATCCGGGCATAGACGCGGAAGAACGTGGGCAAGCAGAAGCGATAGCATATAATTTGCGCGAGATGGCAAATTTGGATGTTCCGATCATCGTTGTTGTGTTGGGCGAAGGCGGCTCTGGTGGTGCACTGGCGATTGCGGTCGGGGATCGAATTTTGATGATGGAAAACGCGGTTTATTCCGTGATATCCCCCGAAGGCTGTGCAGCAATCTTGTGGAAAGACGCGGCAATGGCTGAAAGTGCAGCTAATAATTTGAAGTTAACTGCGGAAAATCTAAAGCAAATAAATATTATAGACGAAATAATTCCTGAGCCTTTTGAATGGAAGGTCGCGGCAAACGACGAAAAAGAAAAAGTTTTGGATGAGATAAGTAAGAGCCTGAAAACGAGCCTATTGAAAAACCTCAAAAAACTCAAGAAAATGGATTCGAAGGAACGAAAAAACAAACGGTTTGCCAAGTTTCGAGAAATGGGATCTTGGATTGATATTTAAAAAACGGCAGATAGGACATTATCCGCCGCAATTGATAATTCCTCGCAATAACTAGAATGGAATTTCGTCGTCCTCCGGTTCATTCTCGGTGACATCCGTCTCGCGATCTTCGGGTTCGGAATCACCGAAATTATTTGACGAACTTGCACCAGCTCCTGCCGACATTCCTTCCGAACGGGCTCCGCCGCTAATAAACTGCATGTCGGTTGCGGTAACATCCAACGTTTGACGTGTGTTTCCGTCTCTGTCTGTCCATTCGTCGAGCTTGAGCCGGCCTTCAATATAAACCGCGCTTCCCTTCTGTAGGTATTTTGACGCATTTTCCGCCTGCCGATTCCAAAGCGTAACTCTAAACCAGGTCGTTATGTCCTGGAGTTCCCCGGATTTGTCCCTCCTCTTTTCATTAGTAGCAATAGAAAAATTGCAGACTGCCGTGCCTTGAGGTGTATAGCGCAATTCAGGATCGCGCCCTAAGTTTCCAACTATGATAATTTTGTTAAACGACATTTGTGTTCTCCATCTATCTAATTTTTCGGCGAACCGAAACAGATGAGAAAGTCATCTGTTTGTATGAGTGTCCACACTAATTTAGTATTTAATTTTGAAATAATTTTAGACTCAATAGTTCAAAAATACAAAGCTTGATGTATAAATTCTTAGCTACTCTTATCTGTGCCGCTGCGTTAACACTATCAATTTACTCGCGCGCGGGGATGGCGCAAGTAAATTCGACGTGGTCAAGCCCTCTTAAAAAATGCTGGTCATTCCCGAGCGACCAAGTATCGCACCTAGGCGGCGCGTCCGATAACGAGTTAACCGTTGTTATTCCGTTTAATAATAACGCGCTCATTGCTCTAGACATTCGTAACGGAAAGCCGATCTGGAAAAGTACTTTCGAAAAAGACTTCAATTCAAATTTAATAATTAACGGGAAGACCCTTTTTATACAGCTAAAACCCAAAAACGCCCGGAAATTACCGATAAAAGTGGCTCTCGATAAAACCAAGTCTACCTATTCTGAAATTACATCGATCGATATTGACTCCGGATTAACAAACTGGGCAAGACCTCTGGATTCCATAAGAAGCACCGACGAAATGACCTATATAAATCGGAACGCCTCCGTAATCTTTTCGTCGAGTAAGAACGGGGAAATTACCGCCTTTGGAATCAATGACGGAGAAAAATTGTGGAATGTAAACTTGGGAACTTCCATCTCCAGCGATCCTAACCTAAATGACACCCATATTTTTATTCCAACCAACAATAAGACCATTGTAATTTTATCGACTTCGAACGGGAAAATTGTTAATCAGATTCCTACGGGAATTATTCCCTCCGCAATCTACATTCGCAAAGAAAATATAGTTGTAGGTGATTCGGATGGCAATGTAAATAATCTAAGTATTCAATCCGGAAAACTTAACTGGCGTGCGCGGACTGGAGGAGGAATTAGACAAATTAATTCCATAGAAGAAAATACCCTGGTAGTTTCGGACGACAATTTCGCTTATCTTCTTGACGATGGAAGTGGCGACAAACTTTGGAAGAGAAGGCTTTCCGGAAGAATATTGGGAAGTTCCCTTAGGGAAACGCAAATCGGAGTTTTTTTAAGTAGCGGCAGTAGTGAAGCAATTGTCATTGAACTTAATGGCGGGAAAATTATTAATCGTATTCCGACGGAAGAGTCCGGGTACTTTGTGAGTTCTCCGATCATAATCGGCAATCGCGTTGTACTACCCACGAACACGGGGCTATATGCCTACGGCCCCAACTGCGATGAATTCTTACGTCCGAATCCGAGTCAAGAGATAAATCCCTAGAATTGTGAAGATTCCCAAAGGCGCCCAAACGGCTAATAATGGGGACAAATAGCCGCTTGTCCCGAGCTGTTCAAAAACACTACTGGTTCCCATAAAAAGCAGCCAAATAGCAACGGCATATCCAAGCGTAAGAACATTTCCTTTTCGGCTTAAACTAAGGGCAAAAGGTGCAGTAAACAGCGTGATAATAAACGGCAGGAACGCGGTCGCATATTTCTTGTACAAAGAAATCAGGTACGTACGGAGTTCGTCCGGCGAGTCACTAGTTTCGGCACGGTAGTAGGTTTCGCGAAGATCCAAATGGCTGGGCTTTGTGATCGTTCGATCAAATGGATTTCTGACAGCGGGGATTCCTCTTACCGAGTTGTTGTGAAGAACTGCTTTTCCCTTTCCCCATCGAAATTCTTTCGCTGGGGATAAAAATTCAATTTGGTTTTGTTTCCAACGCGCCTTATCGACTTTTATTAGAGATTTAATATTTGAAGATGAACTGGAAAATTCGAATATGGAAAGAGCCGTGACGACCGTATTTTCGTTATCGGACGTGTTTGGATGTTTAAAGGAGTATATATAATTTTCATTTGCGACCCAATTAATTCCATCGTCATTTACGGCCTTATTTCTGCTCCGGATCTGGTCCCGAAGCGCATCCTGTTTGCGGTTTGCACTAGTTAATGCCCATTCCTGAATGCCAAAATTTATGGTGCCCACAATTATCATTAGTAAAAAGCATGGAAGTAATAATCTATAGATACTTAGCCCTGCAGCTGTCCAGGTTACGATTTCGTTTTGGCGCGACTTAATAATATAAGTTGCCAGGGTCGCTACCATTAGGGCGGACGGTGCAATTTGAATGTAAATATAAGGTAAAAGGTAAAATAGATATGAGATGAGCAGTGTCACACCGTTGTCAATGGTACCAGCGAATTTCCAAAGCTCAAACGCTGTGAAGACGATGAAAATCGACGTCAAAAACGCTACCGTTAGGAGATAATTTTTTATCAGATTCAGCACTAGATCAAGATCAAGAATGCCGGTCGTTAAATCGATATAGGTATTCTTCGGAGATACTTTATTTGCCTCGAATTGGTTCGAAGCCTCCTTCCTAAAGATTGTCCCAAACGAGATCGAACGCGTAATAAAAAATCTTTGGGAAATAAATAACCAAGCAATTACCACAAGACTCGATATAAAGGGGATTAGCCCGCTCACCAAAACACTAATCGCTCCGGTTCTCGCAAGTTGCTCTCCAAGTAATGCAAGGAGATAGTAGATTACTAGACTTACGAGAGCCAGCACTATCCCGAAACCACGTCCTCCCCTATTGAATTTAGAAACGAGTGCAGCTCCAAGGAGTGCAAAAAGCAGCGGCGTGATAGACAACAAAATACGCCGCTGCCATAAGATTTCTACATCCGTTCGTTCGCTTCCGCTTAGAATGCGTGCATGATGCGCAAGTTCGCTCAAGCCCATTTCTTCGGGAGTTCGATTCGTTTTAGACAATTTTTCAACGATATCACCACGTTTTGTTTTGACAGGCAGCCTCAATGCTTCTACGCTTTCCGTTGCGATTTTCTCTTCTTTAGCCTTATCAAACGTTGTCACACTAGCTTGAATTAGAACGATTTCCGAATCGTCATCCTTGGAATCAATCCTCCCTTCTTTTGCCGTTATCAGACGCGTTTGTCTGTTGTCCTTGTCTTCCTGGTAAATAAAGATGTTTTCCCAGACGCCTTTTCCCACATTTCCGTTTCTGACAAATATCGTAAAACCCGCTAGCTCGGCATTGAATATTCCTGGTTCTACCGGTGATTCAAGTTTATGGAGTGCAGCTTGCAGTGCAACTCGCCGTACTATCTGAGACGCGAGCGGAACGCCCCTAAGATTGACAAGAAATCCGAAAAGAGACAACAAGATCCCGATCAGGACTACCGAAACAGAAATTTGCAAGTTACCAACACCTGCAGCTCTCAAAGCGACCATCTCGCTGTCGCCTTGCATACGGGACAGTCCTATTATTACCCCAACCAACACTGCGATTGGGGAGGTAAAGGCGATCACGTTCGGAATTAAAGCGATCGTCAGTTGCCAGGCAAGATAATTTGGTATTGCTGTACTTAGAAGCAGATCTGAGTATCTGCCAGCTTGTTGAACAAATAGAATTACACTTAACAACACCCAAGTGAAAACGAAATACGGGAGTACCGCTTGGAAGACATATCTGGATACTAAATAGCTAAATCGTCTCATCTATAGGCCTGGGAATTAAATGTGTGGGTCCGATGTTTGATTACTTCTTTATCAAGCACCCGAGATATTATTTTTCTCACGACTCCAGATAGTTGCTGCAATTCATCCGAGTTTTCTTCAATGTGTGTAGAAAAATTAAGTGGAGAAAGGCGGTGTGTACTGCGAAATAAATTCCGCGAAGCCGCCGAGATCGAAACACTCTGTGAAACTTTGTCACAGGTGCCACAAAGCAAGTCGAAATCACGCTGTAAACTCGCCGGTTCCATATCGTCAAAATCACGACGGCAATTCCTACAACTCTGCCAATCCGGTAAATACCCTCCCAAACGCAATATCCAATACTCAAAGTAAAAGGAAACTGCGTCGAGTTTGCCGCCTTTGTCTACTCCGGTTGCCAGACAGGCGATCGCCATCTTATAGAGATTCTCGTTTGGTTCGTTCGGAGGAGCAAAATCGATCACTAGCTCAACCAAATAGGCAAAACTCTCCAGGAAATACGGATCGCTAGCTTGATCAAAAAAAGAGTTCAACAATTCAACCTGTTGAATCGATACGAGCTCTCTTTCTTCGCGTTCAACAAAAGTTAATTGAACAATCGAAAAAGGCTCCAGAGAGCCTCCGAATTTGCTTTTTAGCCGTTTTGCTCCTTTGGCAACCCCGCGCAACAGTCCCCTGTTTCGGGTTAGGCACACAACAATCTTGTCAGCGTCAGACAGGTTGTATGTTTTGAGTATCAGTGCCTCTGTTTCAACTAAAGCCATTTATTACCAGGGAATAAAATAAAAAATCCAAGCCATTATCAAGCTGATTCCGACAAATTGCCCGAAGACCTTTAATCCGTAAATAATTTTTTCCCGGGTATCGCCAGTGGCAAACGCACCAAACGCAGCGGCCACTAATCCGGCAAACGCAAGCAGATAAAGGAAATGAATCATTCTTTTCTCCCAGATTGTATGTCCAAGGCATCTATCACCGCAAGGTAATTAAGCAAACCGGCCACTTCCAAAAACCGTCCGCCGTATTCAAATGTTGCCCATGCCGCAACATCTTTCGGCGCATCGCTTCCAAATGCCATACTAATGACCATTCCAAGTCCATTCCCCAGTCTCGAAAATATGTTCAAAAGATAGAGCAAAGCGCCGTCATTAAAATCGAACCCTGGATAAAACGCTCCTCCGCTAATGAGCGCGATCACAAACATCGTCCAAATCGTCGCCCCGATAATGATCCCTCGTCGCCAACGTCCTTGGCGAATATGTCCATAGCCTGGGAGAATCCAAGCTATAAATCCTATGACAAATGGATTATCCATAAATTTGTGTCACGCCTCTCGTTTTTGTGAATCTAAAGTAGGTTATGAAGAATTCACCTCTATTTCTTCTATATACGGCTCTTACTGGTTCTAATTATCCTAATTGCCGTAGATCAAATATTTTTTCCGCATTGTGGAAAACTTTTGCTCATCTCCACGCCAGCTTTCTTTGATTTCGTCAATGCCTTCGCCTCTCTCAAAAGATTCCCGAAGCCTTGTAGTGCCTGCTATTACATCAAAAGGATTACGGTCATAAACATATTCGTATGGCGTAGATTTCCAGCCAAAATCATTCGGATACATATCAAAAATCGTTTTTACCATCGCTACTCCGGTAATTACCGGTTCATATATGTCTCGACCCGTCACATGAACAAAAACCCCGTTGCAAACCTCGTTTTGATATTTTTGAAACGTCGGAATAAACGATGTCGGTCTGAAAGTTACGCCAGGCAACTCGAGCGTTTCAAGCACTTCGGCAAATACAGCGGAATGAATATAGGGCGCACCTACAAATTCAAACGGCCGCGTCGTCCCACGTCCTTCAGAAACCTTAGTTCCTTCAAAAAATACAGTTCCCGGGAAAACCACGGCGGTGTCGACTGTCGGCATATTTGGCGACGGAATCACCCATGGCGAATCTGTTTCATCCAGAAACACATCACGCAGCCATCCATCCATTTCCAGGACATGCAAATCACAGTTTATACGGAATTCTTCGTTGAATAGTTTAGCCAGTTCGCCGACCGTCAATCCGTGCCGCATAGGAATTGGAAACATTCCAACAAATGATTCATGTCCTGTCTCAAGGAGACTACCCTCAATATCGATTCCATTTATCGGATTCGGACGATCACAGACAAACATTTTCTTACCATGCCGCGCACAAGCCGCCAACGCATTCGCCATAGTGTAAATGAAGGTATACACCCGCCCTCCAATATCCTGCAAATCGAAAACGAGAGCATCTACATTCTCAAGCATTTTTTCGGTCGGCTCCCGTGTTTCGCTGTAAAGAGAATAAATGGGTAATCCGGTCTTTTCATCTGTCGTATGTCCGGTCTCTACCATGTTGTCTTGGACATCGCCCCGGATACCATGTTGGGGACCAAACAACGCGGTAAGATCTACGTCCTGTGATTCATGAAACAGATCTGCGACGTGCTGAAACTTATGATTTACTGAGGCTTGATTACAAACCAGACCCACGCGCAATCCAGTAAGCAGGCCCAGGCGCTCATCCAGTAACTTCTCAACACCCAAAGTAACTTTAATTCTTTGTTGTGACATATTTACAGGCTAATATTAATGTATTACATTTACCTGAAATCGAACAACTTCTGTGCCTAGAACTTGAATTTCTTGAACGATCACAGCGTAAAATTCATTTGGATGGATCGCAACATTTGAAACTTGTCACGGCGATAAAATCCTATTTGAATACACGTATTAATCTTTCGACCAAAACACTACGATTATGTTCAACGATATGTTGCGGTCTGTCAATTTGAGCATTTCATATTAAAGATTTATCATCTAACCTACGAATATGAATAATGATGGAAACGGACGCTTGATACGCTCAACAACCGTATTACTGGTACGAAAAGACGACAAAACTGCGATGGCCGGAGACGGGCAGGTTACTCTGGGCGAGACGGTCATTAAAGGGAACGCCCGAAAAATACGGCGAATATACAACGATCAAGTTGTGATTGGTTTCGCTGGCGCCACCGCTGACGCAATTACCTTGATGACGCGTTTTGAAGCCAAACTCGAACAATTTCAAGGACAACTTGAACGGGCATCCATCGAACTAACAAAAGATTGGCGAACCGATAAATATTTACGTCACTTGGAAGCCCTTATGATTGTGGCGGACAAAACGGACTCATTTTTGATTTCGGGAAAAGGTGACGTAATTGCATCCGACGAAGGAATTCTCTCCGTAGGGTCTGGAAGTATGTTCGCCACGGCTTCAGCACGCGCACTTCTGCGGCACACGGATCTATCAGCGAAAGACGTCGCAAACGAATCTTTGCGGATCGCAAGTGAAATCTGTATTTATACGAATTCAGAAATTATTCTTGAGGAAATTTAGCCTCCATATCGATTAAATTAATTACATAAAACATGGCAATATCATTAGGCGGAAAAATTAAAGAAATATTTCAAAAGCCGAAATTGGACGATCTAACGCCTCGTCAAATCGTTATCGAATTGGATAAGTATGTAGTCGGTCAGCATAAGGCAAAACGGGCGGTGGCGATTGCCCTTAGGAACAGAATTCGGAGGCAAAAGCTACCTCCTGAGATTGCCAGAGACGTATTGCCCAAAAATATTCTCATGATCGGCTCAACAGGGATTGGAAAGACGGAAATTGCCCGCCGGCTCGCAAATCTGGCGAATTCGCCGTTCATAAAAATTGAGGCCTCGAAATTTACGGAAGTTGGATATGTCGGACGCGATGTCGAAAGTATGGTCAGAGAATTGACCGATGTAGCGATCGATATGACAAAGCAAAAGGCTTTTGAAGATGTGAGAGAGCGGGCAGAGCAGAATGTTGAGGAAGACATCCTTAATCTGCTACTTCCCTCCTCCGGAAACTTCGAAGAATTCGAAAGCGACAACAGCATCGATATAATAGATGAAAACAAGCAACCTAGCCAGAAGCGCACACGCGAGAAACTAAGGACCCAACTTCGCAACGGTGAACTCGAAGATCGCATAGTAGAAATTGAAGCACAGGATCGCTCCGGGCGAATGATCGATTTTGTAGGCGGTCAGGGCATGGAGGATATGGGCGTCAATCTTGGTGATATGTTTGGAAATCTTTTTCCTTCAAAAACGGTCAGACGTCGAATGAAAATTTCTGAAGCCCGCGCCTACCTGCTGCGCGAGGAACAAGAAAACTTGGTGGATATGGAGCAAATAACTCGTGAGGCAATTGCAAATACAGAATCCTCGGGTTTTATTTTTCTAGATGAATTAGACAAAATTGCGGGAAGCGATTCAGGCGGCAGCGGGCCCGATGTTTCTCGAGAAGGTGTTCAAAGAGATCTGCTGCCGATCGTAGAAGGTACAACCGTAAACACAAGGTACGGTATGGTAAATACGGAACATATATTGTTCATCGCCGCCGGCGCTTTCCATGTATCAAAGCCTTCGGATTTAATTCCGGAACTTCAAGGTAGATTCCCGATAAGAGTAGAGCTTGAATCGCTCACATTAGACGACTTTAAGCGCATACTTATACAGCCTAAGAATTCGCTTATAAAGCAGTATCAAGCGCTGCTTAATACCGAGGGAATAACGCTTAACTTTACGGAAGATGCAATTGCAACGCTCGCCGAGATGACGGTCGAGATAAATAAAACGACTGAAGATATAGGAGCTCGACGCCTCCACACTCTACTCGAAAACCTACTCGAGGACATAAGTTTTCAAGGTAGCGAGCTTAAGCAGAAGGAGCAAACCATCGATGCCGATTTTGTTCGGGAACGTTTAGAAAGCTTGGTAGAGGATCAAAATTTAAGGCAATACATTTTGTAAATATGCAGTTGCTTATCAGTTTGCTTAACACGCTTAAATCACAGAAACGCCCCGCTAAGCAGCTTCTTGTCGTAGCCTGTTTTTCTGTTTATATGCTGGGTTCCATTAGCTGCGGAAAGCGAAAACCGCCTCTCCCTCCTATAGAACGAGTTGCACAGCAGGTAGACATAAGCGGGAAACAGATAGGCGATAAGATCAACCTCGTCTGGCAAATGCCTGCGAGAAATGCCCCGGATGGTAGCACGTTAAACATCAGTCGAGCTGATATTTATAGACTTGCGGAACCTCTAACTGCACCGCTGTCTCTTACTGAAGAAGAATTTGCGGCAAACAGCACTTTGATTGCGTCGATCCCTATTTTAGATTCGGATTTTGGCCTCAAACAAAAAACATACACGGACACGTTGCGATTTGCGGGGCAAGCCGCCCGCCTGCGATATGCGGTCAGATTTGTAAATGCCTCCGGGCAGAGGGCAGCTTTTTCGAGTTTCTTTTTGATTGAACCTACCGCGCGGATCGCGCTTAGACCCGAAGGTCTAAGTGTTGAGGTTTCACAGACCGCGGTAAATCTTGAATGGACCGCCCCGACGGTTAATGAAGATGGCACTTCTCCTGCGAATATTCTTGGATACAATATCTACCGCGCCGAAGAAAATGCATCGCTTCCGGAAAAACTAAATGAAGCTCCAATAGATAAAACGCGCTTTGATGATGAGTTTTTCGACTTTGAGAAATCATACAGCTATTTTGTCAGAACGATTTCCCTCGGCGCCGACGGTCAGCCGATCGAGAGTTCATCTTCAGACACCATTGATATATTCGCAAAGGATACGTTCCCACCTGAAGCCCCGAGCGCGATTACAATCGCCGCCGCACCAAATTCGATTTCAATTTTCTTCGCAACGAATTTAGAGAAAGATGTGGTCGGATATAGAGTCTATCGTTCTACTGATCAGACAAAACCGAAAAATTCATGGGATCTCTTGTCCGATGAATTGCTGACGACAAATACTTTTCAGGATTCCAAAATTCAGTCCGGCAAGACTTATTACTATTTCTTAACCGCAATCGATAAGTATGGAAATGTCAGCGAGCCGTCTATCGTAATTTCAGAAACTGCATTTTAACAATATGAAGATTTGTCGTTTCAACTATGAAGGTAATTTGAGTTATGGAATAGTAAAAGATAAGGTGCTCTTGCCGATCGCAGGTTCTCCACTTTCGACTCGTGAGCCCGCAACCCTTCCGGAAATTCCTCTTTCAGGGGTCGGATTCTCCCTGCCTGTTGAACCATCAAAGATCGTCTGCGTTGGACGAAACTACGTTGCGCATGCCAGAGAGCTCGGAAACAAAGTCCCTTCAGAGCCTCTTCTATTTTTAAAAGCACCGTCATCACTTATTTCCGACGGTGAAAATGTAGTTTTGCCAGTTCAATCCGATCAGGTAGAACATGAAGGTGAACTAGCGGTCGTTATCGGACGCAAATGCAGGAATCTAAAGGAAATGGATAACGCATTCGATTATATTTTTGGATTCACGTGTTTAAATGACGTCACCGCGAGAGATGTTCAACGAAAAGATATCCAATTTACCCGCGGAAAATCCTTTGACACGTTCTGCCCTGTCGGGACATTTATCGAAACCGAAATCGACGTATCGGATTTGCGGGTAACCACCAAAGTAAACGGAGAGATCAAACAGGACGGACGCACTTCGCAGATGATATTTGATATTCCGTTTTTAGTGCGATACATTTCAAATCAAATGTCTCTATTTCCAGGTGATTTAATCGCAACGGGCACTCCCGCTGGGGTTTCAAAACTCAGCGCGGGTGATGTTTGTGAAGTGGAAATCGAAGGAGTTGGTGTTTTGAGAAATACCGTAATAGATAATTCGGAATAATTGAGAAAAGATAATCGGAGATAATAATGAAATTTTTTATTGATACTGCAAATTTAGACGAAATCAGAGAGGCCAGAGAGCTGGGGTTGATCGACGGGGTTACGACGAATCCGTCGTTGGTGGCAAAGGAGGGCGATATCGATTTTAAGAAGCGAATTGCTGAGATTTGCGAAATTGTTTCCGGTGATGTTTCGGCAGAGGTTACAGCATTGGATACCAAAGGAATGCTGGAACAAGGCCGCGAACTTGCAAAAATCGCGGACAATGTCGTTGTTAAATGCCCGTTAACGTGGGAAGGCCTCAAGGCTACACGAATTTTTAGCGACGAAGGGACAAAGGTAAATGTAACGTTATGCTTTTCAGCTTCGCAAGCTCTTCTTGCGGCTAAAGCCGGTGCTGGCTACATTTCTCCGTTTATCGGGAGGCTTGATGACATTTCACAAGACGGGATGAAATTGATCGAAGATATCGTTCAGATCTATGACAATTATGGCTTTGAAACAGAAGTATTAGCCGCGAGTATCCGCCACCCAATGCATATTGTTGACTCGGCGCTCGCGGGTGCCGATGTCGCGACTGTTCCTTTCGATGTGCTTCAAAAGATCGTAAAACACCCTCTTACAGATAAGGGTTTAGAGGCATTTTTATCGGATTGGAAAAAAAGTGGGCGGGAATAGATTTTCTAAATCGAGCGCGAAGAAACCGAGGCGGGTCAGATCCGCCTTTTTTATGAATTCAGTTCTTCGATTTCGCGCTTCAGTGCCTTTGCTTCGGAATTTTCAGGCAGAGCGAGGACCAGTTTCTCCTTAAACTCTTTATACTCCGCCGTTGCATCAAACAAATTGCCGATTTCTTCAAAGAATCCGTCGAGCATCTCATTTGAAAAACCATCGCTCAAATCAAATGTTTCGTCAATTCTTACGATCAGGGTCGAAATAGTACGGAGCCAAGCGAACCGTGGATCTCCCATTAATAGTTCGAGTAATTGCCCGCTAGTTACGGTGCCAAATTCCTTTTCGTATCTAGCCCGCTCCCAATCAAGTAAGATCTTATGAAACTTCAGAAACTTATTCCGGATTTCTTTGAGATTCGCTTTTCTTTCTTCAAAATTACTCATAAAAGTGTGGCGAAAAACTCACCGAGTCGCCGCCTTTCGGCCTATTCATAAGATTTCACAAAAGTTCCCTGTTGTAAATCTTTCAATGCCTCCTGAATTTCCTCACGCGTGTTCATTACGAATGGACCATAGCGTGCGACAGGCTCATTTATCGGCGCTCCGGAAATAAGCAGAAACCTTACACCATCTGCTCCCGCGTTAATTTTTACAATTTCGCCATCCTCGAAAACGACGAGATTTAAGCCATTAATCAAGTTTCCGTCATTACGGGGCGAAAAATTCCCGCTTCCTTCAAAAATATAGGCAAAAACCGCGTGCCCGCTTGGAATCACCTGTTCGTATGATTCATTCGCGGGAATTGTGACATCTATATAGGTTGGATCTGCTTCAATGTCCGAAACCACACCTTTTGTTCCAAATACATTTCCCGCGACTACTCTTACAACCGTACCGTTTTCGAGTGCGACCAAGGGTATTTCTTCGCGTTTGAATTCCTGGTAGCGTGGTTTCATCATCTTATTCTTGGCGGGTAAGTTTACCCAGAGTTGAAATCCACCCATCTTCCCTTCCCGCATTTGAGGCATTTCTTCATGCATGATCCCGCTTCCTGCGGTCATCCATTGCACATCGCCCTCAGAAATCACGCCCTCATTCCCGCTGGAATCACGGTGCTTAATGCTTCCGTTAAGCATGTATGTTACCGTCTCGATCCCTCTATGCGGATGCATCGGAAACCCCGCGATATATTCATCGGGATTTGACGATCCAAAATGGTCAAACAGCAAAAATGGATCCAATCCGCTCAAGCTACGGCTTCCGATAGATCTCTTAAGCGTTACTCCAGCACCATCCGAAGTAGTTTCGGGCGCGAAAATCTTCGCAATCTTTCTCTCTTTCATAATATCCCCATGGTCAGTTTGTAGAACTTCCAAAAATCTATTATCCTTTAGCTAGCTTAGGATTATTTTATTAGCCGGCTAATGAAATGTCAAGCGGCTCGAGAGCTCTATGGAAAACTCGGTAAATATTCTTATTTCAAAAATAGCAATAGTAAGCAGGATTGCGAACGAAAAACTTATGTGCGATATAGGACTTCATTCCGGGCAAGCTCAGATTTTACGTGAACTCGGAGAAAATGACGGAAGCAGTCAAGCCGAATTGGTGAGAAGTCTTTGTGTTTCAGCCCCAACTGTAAATAAGATGGTTTCGCGTCTAGCTGAAGCGGGATTCGTAACTACTCGCCAATGCCCTGAGGACAATAGGCTCGTACGCGTCCGCCTGACGGCAAAAGGAGCCCGCATCCAACCGGAGATCAAAAAGCAGCTTCGGAAGCTCGAAACTGCCCTTTTGGCCGAATTTAGCGAAACGGAAAACGTGCTATTGCCTTTCCTGCTCGAAAAGATTCATTCCAATTTACAAAAAATTGCTTCCTGAAATAAAAGATATCTTCAAACTAACGCGTTATGATTTTGATCAAATTTTCTTAAAACTAAATGTGATAGCCTTTTCTTCAGATACTAAATAATGGGAGGCAACCAGATGAAAATTATCCTTGCGACCGACGGAACCGACCTTTCCGTGCCGGCAGTAAATGCGGTTAGACGTTTTAAGCTCTGCGAAGGCGACGAAATCTTAGTCGTTTCAGTTGTGGATATGGCAATTCCGATGACCTTCGACGCTTATACGGGTTACGTTCCAGACACAACCGAGCTTGAGAAAGCGGCACGCGAAAATGCTTCAAGAATTCTCGCCGAGACAAAAGAACAGTTGGAGAAGAAAATCGCCGACGATTCAGTAATAATCTCAACCGAGACTCTTTTTGGATCCCCGGAAATACAAATCGTAGAAAAGGCTGAAGAAACAAAGGCCGATCTGATAATTGTCGGATCGCATGGATACAACCGCTGGGAACGCCTTCTTTTGGGTTCCGTATCGGATTCAGTCGTTCACCATTCGCCTTGTTCGGTTCTCGTTGTACGTCAACCCGATCGATAGTTTAAGATAACGGTTATGAAACTCGCATATGACGAATTCGGTATCGGCGAACCAGTTTTGCTGCTTCATGGTTTTCCATTGTCGGGAAAAATGTGGGCCGAAACGGCAGAAGCAGTGTCATCGGAGGGTTACCGCGTCATACTCCCTGATTTACGGGGATTTGGAGAAAGTAGATGCGGCAACGAAATCTTTCCGATCGAAGAGATGGCTAATGATGTTTCGCAACTTCTTGACTTCCTTAAGATCGAAAAATCTATCATCGGCGGGCTGTCAATGGGCGGCTATGTAACGTTTAATTTATTCAGGATCTTCCCTGAAAAATTTCGCGCGCTGATCCTCTGCGATACGAATTACACTTCTGAGCCAAAAGAAAACCTTCCGGCGCGACAGAGTTTGGTCGATCAGATAGAAAAGCATGGCGCTCAGGCCCTAGTCGATCAAATGCTGCCAAAGGCCGTTTCGGAATATTCAAAAATAAATAACCCCAAATTAATTTCAGCGCTAACAGACGAATTCCTGGCTTGCGACGCATCTAGTGCGGCGGCGGCAATTCGCGGAATCACATTACGAAAAGATCATACGGCGACCCTTAGTAAGATTGACGTCCCTACCATCTTGATATTTGGACAAGAAGATAAAATTACCGATGTCGAGGGCGCAGAGAAAATGTATAACCGGATTCAAGGCGCGAAACTTTCAGTCATCCCAAATGCCGGACATCTTTCAAATCTTGAGAATCCCAAAGTTTTCAACTCGACCGTGCTGGAATTCATAAGATCCCTAAACTAATTGAAGAGCCAACATGTAACAATCAACTCCCGAAAATACGATGGAAAAATCAATCGAAGCTGGCAGGCAAGATTGATCGAGCAGAAAGGCTCTCACCTATTGTTTGTCGGCGAGTTTGACCGCGCGGTAGCTCATCAGGATTTAGGGATTATCAGACGCGGGACAATTTCCTATGAGTATTACTGGCTCGACCGTTGGTTCAATATCTTCCGATTTCATGAACCAAACGGTGATTTTCGAAACTTCTACTGCAATATCAATATGCCGCCGACGTTCAAAAATGGCGTTCTAGATTATATAGATCTTGATATCGATGTGATTATTTCAATACAATCGAAATTTATCGTTCTGGACCGCAAAGAGTACGAAGAGAACCTTCGGTTTTACAATTATCCGGACAGCGTCCAAATTACTGTTGCGAAAACTCTTGCTAAATTGAAGGAAATGTTTACTGTTGGGGAATATCCCTTTGATTGTAAGCTGATCGAGATTTAGAGAAGCCACCCGAAAGACAATGAAACTCAATACGAAAAGGATCTTCATTGTGCGAGTGTTGATTGCGGTTTTGGTTGTAGCACTCATATCAATATTTTCGCTTGAAACCCTGGCTTGCTCTCCGTTTCCACAGCCCCGCTTTCATCTAAAAACCGTGTCGATCAATAATTGCTGGTTCGGTCCTGCGGACAAGGACTTCGACGCAAACACTGATGTGGTCGAGTTTATAAAACTCGGGACTAGTTTCCCCGATTTTGATTGTAGTTCGATATCTCTAAACAGCGAAGAACAAGTATTTTTTAAAGAGATGATATCCGGCGTCAAAGACAAAGATATTGGCTTTGCCACCGCGGTTTTTGTGAAACAAACAAACGAAGAATTTGAAACACTTCTTGCAAATAATAAACAATCCGAAAAAGATGAATGCAGCTGCAGAATCTATCACGACCTCGAACGTAGGGGAGAATGGACATTCTTCATCGACGGAGGCAAGGCTACTTGCTCAATTGGAATTGCGGATGGGATGGATTGTCAGATGGTTCCACAGAAAAAATGCGCCGTGATAGTAGATCACTTTGACGGCTCGAAATCGCTTGAGGAAAATGTAAATGAACCCGAAAAGAGCCTCGTGCCAATCGTTGTTGTCACAGCCATTGGGCTGACCCTCTCGCTTGTCTTGATATTTGTGTTTACCCGATCAAGGCGCTAGCTCGTATTTTAACAGCGCCTGGTACTTTGCCACTTCAGGCCCTTTCTCCAATTTACGAAAACCCAATATTCCTCTAAACTTACGCTATGCAACCGGAAACAAGCAAAAAAGATATGGATAAGCTCGAATTACTGAGAGAAAAGTCGAGGCAAGCCGAACTCGGCGGCGGCGAAACACGAATTGAAAAGCAAATGGCTCAAGGCAAAATGACTGCGCGCGAACGAGTGGATTTTTTCCTCGACGATGGAACCTTTGAGGAGTTTGATAAATTTGTTAAGCATCGCTCGAAGGATTTTGGTTTAGACGAGCTTCACTATCCCGGTGACGGCGTCATTACAGGTCATGGTTTGGTCGATGGTCGGAAGGTGTTTGTCTTTGCTCAGGATTTCACGGTTTTTGGCGGATCACTTTCGGAAACCCACGCGCAAAAGATCTGTAAGATCATGGATTTGGCGATGAAAACCGGATTTCCGGTTATCGGCCTGAACGATTCCGGTGGCGCTAGGATTCAGGAAGGTGTTGTTTCTCTAGGCGGGTATGCGGATATTTTTCTTCGCAACACACTCGCTTCGGGGGTTGTACCGCAGATAAGCTGCATTATGGGTCCATGCGCGGGCGGTGCGGTTTATTCGCCAGCGATCACGGATTTCAATATCATGGTGAAGGACACGTCGTATATGTTCATTACGGGTCCTGACGTTATCAAAACCGTGACTCACGAGGACGTTACCAAAGACGAGCTTGGCGGTGCGATGACCCACAACGCAAAGTCGGGCGTTGCACACTTTGCGGCTGAATCGGACGAACATTGCCTCCAGATCACCCGCGAACTTCTCTCATTCATACCTTCGAATAATTTGGATGATCCGCCTTTTGTGTTTACTGAAGATCCGGCAGATCGCGCCGATGAAAAGCTCAACTCAATCGTTCCAGAATCTTCAAATCAGCCTTACGATATTCGCGATATCATCAATAACGTTGTCGATAATGAATACTTCTTCGAAACGCAGGAACATTTTGCGCCAAACATCGTGGTCGGATTTGCGAGGCTCGGCGGACACTCTGTTGCGATCGTTGCGAATCAACCGGCATTTCTTGCAGGAGTCCTGGATATTGATGCTTCGATAAAAGCCGCCCGATTTGTACGTTTTTGCGACGCTTTTAACATCCCTCTGATTACATTTGAAGATGTTCCCGGATTTCTACCCGGTATAGATCAGGAACATTTCGGAATCATTCGTCACGGCGCCAAACTCCTCTATGCTTTTGCTGAGGCAACCGTTCCAAAGATAACGGTTATCACGCGAAAAGCTTACGGCGGTGCATATTGCGTGATGGCATCAAAACAAATTCGTACAGATATTAATTTCGCTTACCCGACTGCCGAAATCGCGGTAATGGGTGCGGATGGCGCCGTTGGAATTCTTTACCGAAACGAATTCAAAGAAACGACCGATGCAAGAACTCTGCTTGAACAAAAGAAAGCCGAGTTTGAAAAAAAATTTGCAAATCCTTACGTCGCTGCAGAAATGGGCTTTATCGATGAGGTTATCGAACCTAAGTTTACTCGACCAAAACTAATTAGGGCGTTGTCGCTTCTGCAAAACAAGCGTGATACAAATCCGCCTAAGAAACACGGCAATATTCCGCTTTAAACCAAGAATGATTCCAACTACTTTTGAAGCAGCTTTCACACAAATAAAATCTCTTGTCTCAAATTTTCAGACGAACCCGGAGTATTATCTTTCCGCCGATTATCAGGAATCGGATGTTCGCAAGGATTTTATTGATCGTTTTTTTGCTCGGATACGATATGTAACACGAGGAACAAACAAATCCTTACCGACGTGAAGTTCGCATTGAGAAAGCCGTCACCGTCGATGGGCGAGGGAAGCGAGCGGTTTACGCGTTTTACCTGTCCCCCAATTTTCAGCATACAAAGTTTATTGCGGAAGCCAAAAAGCCGGTACACAATCTCCTGCATAGAGATTTCTGTTTTCCGACACAGCGTTACGGATGGAATTCAAACACCCCTCTCGCCGTCTTAATCGATTTCAATCGTCTTTTCATACTCGATTCCCGGTATAAACCCTCCATCGAAACCGCACTGGACCGTATTCTCAAGAAATATACTTTCGAAGATTTAGCAGATGAAGAAAAGTTTCAAGAGATTTATTTTCTTTTTTCGCGAACCGCGGTTGCGGACGGTTCGATTGAGAAGTATGCGGCGAATTTGCCTAAGGCTCGCGGAACGGGAAAATCCAAACTATTTCGTACGCAGCAAGTTGAACCGGTCGATGAGGAGTTTCTCAACGAACTCGATGGCTACCGCGAAGAGCTTGCGCGCGGATTTAAGAACCGGAACCAGTCGCTTGATCGTGAAACTCTAACCGAAATTACCCAATGTACTTTGGATCGTCTGGTGTTTATTCGTTTTCTCGAAGACAAATTGGTTGAGCCCCATGAAATAATAGATAACCTCGGGAATAAAACGGTTTAGCCGTGGCGGGATTTTATTGCGGAATCCGTGCGGCTATATAGGATTTACAATGGCATTATTTTCAAACCAAACGGCATTCTCGACAATCCTGAATTTTCGCCGGACGCAAAATCCTTCGATGCCACGAGTGATTGGCTTTCTTCCAAATAATCGCCTTACGATTTCAACACGATCCCGATTCACATTCTCGGAAGTATTTACGAAAGATTTCTCGGAAAGACCATTGAGGCGACGGACAAACGTGCCAAGGTGGTCGAAAAACCCGAAGTCCGAAATGCGGGCGCAGATGACGAAATGCAGAAGCCTGCACGAAGTAAGGGCGCAGATGATGAAATGCAGAAGCCTGCACGGAGTAAGGGCGCAGATGACGAAATGCAGAAGCCCGCACGGAGTAAGGGCGCAGATGACGAAATGCAGAAGCCTGCACGAAGTAAGGGCGCAGATGACGAAATGCAGAAGCCTGCACGAAGTAAGGGCGCAGATGACGAAATGCAGAAGCCTGCAC
>JBGTGX010000046.1:0-14458 GCA_041746475.1 Pyrinomonadaceae bacterium
TCAAGCGTTGGAAAAAGTAAATGGAAAAGCCGAAGATTTGACTTGGGAAATTTACCGCGACACGCTTATCGAACAAGCCGAACAGGGCGTTGATTATTTTACGATTCACGCAGGTGTTCGCTTGTCGTATATTCCTATGACGGCGAAACGGACGACAGGAATTGTTTCTCGCGGCGGTTCGATAATGGCAAAATGGTGTCTGGCTCATCACGAAGAGAGTTTTCTTTATACAAGGTTTAGAGAGATTTGCGAGATTATGCAGGCGTATGACGTTTCGTTTTCTCTCGGTGACGGTTTGCGCCCCGGCTCGATTGCGGATGCGAATGATGAAGCACAATTCGCCGAATTGGACACTCTTGGCGAACTGACGAAGATCGCCTGGGAAATGGAAGTTCAAACGATGATCGAAGGGCCCGGACACGTTCCGATGCACTTGATAAAAGAGAATATGGATAAGCAATTGGAAGTCTGCGACGAAGCACCTTTCTATACGCTTGGACCGCTGACGACCGACATTGCACCGGGTTATGACCACATCACAAGCGGTATCGGTGCGGCAATGATCGGCTGGTTCGGCTGTGCGATGCTCTGCTACGTCACGCCGAAAGAACACCTCGGTTTGCCAAACAAAAAAGACTTTAAAGAAGGCGTGATTACATACAAACTCGCCGCACACGCAGCTGATTTAGCAAAAGGACATCCGGCGGCACAATACCGCGATAATGCACTCTCAAAAGCACGTTTTGAATTCCGTTGGGAAGATCAATTCAACCTCGCACTAGACCCGGAAGTTGCAAGAGAATATCACGACGAAACGCTTCCTGCCGAAGGTGCAAAACTTGCCCACTTCTGCTCAATGTGCGGACCACATTTCTGCTCGATGAAGATCACGCAGGACGTTCGGGAATACGCCAAAGAGCAAAATGTCGCTGAAGAAAAAGCACTGGCAGTCGGGATGGCTGAAAAAGCGAAGGAATTTACCGAAAAGGGTTCGGAAATTTATCAAGGCAACATTCCCGAAGGCACGAAAGACCATCATTAGGTCATTTTTTACACCTTTTTTTTCCAAAAGGGGATTAAATAAAAGATATGCTCACGGATATTAATCCAAAATTACCGATGCGTGACAAATCCGTTACGAAGGAGTTTTATGTCGACAAAATGGGTTTTCAACAATTGGGAAGTGCTGATTACGACGGATATTTAATGGTTGAAAAGGATGCGATTCAAATTCACTTTTTCGAGTTTAAAGAACTTGATCCGAAAGAAAATTACGGGCAAGTTTATATCCGAACTGATGATATTGATGCTTTGTATGAGTATTTTAAAAATAATCAGTTAAGTATTCACCCAAACGGAAGTTTGCAAACAAAGCCGTGGGGACAAAAAGAGTTTTCAATTCTTGATCCGGACCACAATTTACTGACGTTTGGACAAAGCGTGTAAACATCCTCACAAAGTTTGCCTGGCTGACAAATTTCGGGCGTTGGATCTTCAGGGAAATCTAAAAAGGAATAGGAATCCCCGACTGCGACCAATTTTCCCTCGAAAGAGCCCATGGATGGAAATTGATAACGCTGATTGTGAGGACGTCGCGCGAGCTTTTTAGAAAATCAATAGACGTAAACGTTTATAAGCCTATAATTGCTCGCCTACTGATATTTCGGGACACTCGGATCTATTTGATCTGACCAGGCAATGATTCCGCCAACCAGGTTCGACATATCGCCTTCAAATCCCGATGCCTGCAAAAATTCGATCGCTCTTGCGCTTCTTCCGCCCATTTTGCAGTGGACGATAATTTGTTTTGAACTATCGATCTCATCCATGCGCTGAATTATTTCGGGTAGCGGAATGAGTTTTGCGCCTTCGATCTTTGCTTTCGCCCATTCGTCCGGTTGCCGAACGTCAATCAATTCGATATCTTCGCCTGCATCCATCTTTTCTTTAAGTTCTGAGACTGTGATTTCTTTCATTAAAATATTCCCTTCCTTTTATTCCTTAACGGCAGATTTTTTCCTTGATAGATTATTTTCCATTTCCAGAATAGTTTTGGTAGTTTGCAAAACCGTATCCGGATTCAGAGAGATCGAATTAATTCCCTTTTCGACCAGAAATTCAGCGAATTCCGGATAATCTGACGGCGCCTGCCCGCAAATGCCGATCTTTTTACCTTTACGAATCGCTGCTTCGATCGCGATGGCGACCATTTTTTCCACTGCACCATTTCGCTCGTCAAACAAATGTGCGACCATTTCGGAATCGCGGTCTAATCCGAGTGCGAGCTGTGTCAGGTCGTTTGAACCAATCGAATAACCGTCGAAAACTTCTAAGAATTCGTCCGCGAAAACTACATTGGCCGGGAGTTCACACATTGCATAAATTTCGAGTTCGTTTTCTCCTTGTTTCAAACCAAATTCAGCCATCAAGTTAATAACTTTCTCGCCTTCCTCAACCGTTCGTACGAATGGGATCATCGCTTTCACGTTCGTTAAACCCATATCCTCGCGCACTCTTTCCATTGCCTGACACTCAAGCCGGAAACCCGCCTTATAACGATCGTCGTAGTAACGCGAAGCCCCGCGGAATCCAAGCATCGGGTTTTCTTCGTGCGGCTCGTACTCTTCGCCACCAATTAGGCGCGCGTATTCGTTTGACTTAAAATCCGACATTCTTACGATAATCGGTTTCGGATAGAAGGCTGCCGCAATTTTTGCAATACCTTCCGATAAACGCCTGACGAAATATTCTTTTGGGTCCTCCTCGCCGATCTTTGCCGCAATGATCTTAACGTCCGATTCTTTCTTGAGATTCGGATAATTGATCAAAGCCATTGGATGAATGCCAATGTGATTGTTGATAATAAATTCCAGACGGGCCAGACCCACACCGTCATTCGGATACATCGACGCAGCAAATGCCCGATCCGGGTCGCCGACGTTCATCAGCACTTGTGTTTTCGGTCGCGCGCCGTCAACATCGATCTCAGTTTTCTCAACGTCGAATTTAATCTTGCCGTAATAGATATTTCCGACCGCGCCTTCCGCGCACGAAACAGTTGCATCCGTTCCGCTTTTTAAAACTTCCGTTGCGTTTCCTGTGCCGACGATGCAGGGAAGTCCGAGTTCGCGGCTGATTATCGCGCTGTGGCAGGTTCTGCCGCCGCGATCTGTTACGATTGCCGAAGCCCGCTTCATGATCGGTTCCCATGCCGGATCGGTCATTGACGTAACGAGAATGTCGCCGGCTTTGAAATCTTTTATGTTGTCCGGATTGAGCAATACGTGTACATTTCCATGCCCGATTTTTTCCCCTACTGCGACACCGGATACGAGTGGAGTTCCGTGATTATCCGAGAGTTTGTAAGTCTCGATATAATTTTGTTCCTTTTGAGCATGGACGGTTTCGGGGCGAGCCTGCAATATAAAAAGTTCGCCGGTTACGCCGTCTTTTGCCCATTCAATATCCATCGGCTGGGATTTTCCGGCACGCTTTGAGTAATGATCTTCAATTTTGCACGCCCAATCAGCAAGCTGCAGAACTTCAAAGCCCGCCAGACAAAAACGGTTTCGCTGCGAATCGACGACATCGCGAACCTGTGTTCCCGTTCCGTCATCCGCAAAAACCATTTTCACTTCCTTGACACCCATTTTCCGGGTGATGATCGGGCGAAAACCTTTTTTCAAGGTGGGTTTAAAAATAATCCATTCATCCGGGGTCGCCATGCCCTGCACGACGGCCTCGCCTAGTCCCCAGGCGCCGTTTATCACGACCGCATCGCGAAAACCACTTTCCGTATCGAGCGTAAACATTACCCCCGAACATGCCCCATCTGAACGAACCATCGGCTGCACACCGATTGAAAGCGCGACGTCAAAATGATCAAAACCCCGAGCTTGTCTGTATGAAATCGCACGGTCAGTCCAAAGCGATGCGAAACATTCGTGGCAGGCTTGAATGAGACCGCGATCTCCTTTTACATTTAGAATTGTGTCTTGCTGTCCGGCGAAAGATGCATCAGGCAAATCCTCCGCAGTTGCTGACGAACGCACTGCGACCGAGAAATTCTTAACGCCCATCCGCTCGCCCAGACGTTTATGCGCGCTCCAGATCGCCTGGCGAAGTTGTTCGGGAAACGGAGTTTCGAGCATGAGTCGTCGAGCTTCTTTTCCTACGCGCTCAAGCTCATCAAGGTTCTCGACATCCAGGTTTTTTAATAGTTTTTGGAGCTTTTTCCTAAGATCGTCCGTTTCTAGCAGAAGTCCGTACGCATAGCTGGTAGTCGAGAATCCATCGACGGCTCTGACTCCTTCTGAAGTTAATTCGCGAAATAGCTCGCCGAGGCTCGCACATTTTCCACCAACTAATTCAACATCGTCGGCACCTACTTCACTCAGTTCGAGCACCAGTGGCTTGGTCATAACTTTCTTTTCGTTCCTATAAAATTGTGGGTTGCTATAGGTTACATATTAGAGAAAAACGCCCAAAAAACAAATTTCCGAATAAAAAAGTCCGGCTGAGATTAATTTCGGGCACAGATTAGTAGTTTTAGGCGAGAAAAAGGAGCCGCGATTTTTCACGGCTCCTGCTAAACAATATTATTCAATCCTAAATTTTCAATCCGTTCCTCTCAAGAAGCATCTCAAATCCGGCTTTATCTACAGCTTTGATATATGCATCCCGGGGCTCGACGATTCCTTCCTTACAGAGATCGATAAGAGCGTCATTGAGCATAACCATTCCCTTGCTTTTACCGGTTTGCATCGAGGAGGGAATTTGAAAGGTCTTTCCTTCCCGAATTAAATTTGAGACGGCAGAATTAACGATCAAAACTTCTAACGCGGCAATTCTTCCGCCGCCTTTTTTTGGAAGGAGGGTTTGCGCAATAACGCCTCGCAGCGATTCCGAAAGCATCACGCGCACTTGTTGTTGCCGGTCCGCAGGGAACTGATCGATAATTCGATCAACGGTCGACGCCGCGGTAGTTGTATGAAGCGTTCCGAAAACAAGATGACCCGTTTCAGCAGTTTCGATCGCGATCGATATTGTTTCGAGATCACGCATTTCACCTACGAGAACAATATCAGGGTCTTCACGCAAAGCAGCGCGAAGAGCGTCTTTAAATGAATCGGTATGGTTGTGAACTTCGCGCTGATTTACAAGGCACTTATTGTTCTCGTGGGTAAATTCGATCGGGTCCTCGATAGTGATAATATGATCTTCTCGTCGCTTATTTATGTAATCGACCATCGCGCAGAGCGTAGTAGATTTACCCGAGCCGGTCGGTCCCGTTACTACTACCAAACCCTTCGAAAGTTCACATAAACCCAGAATGTGCTTTGATAAATTCAAGGCTTCCGCAGTGAGAATCTCAGATGGAATAATACGAAAAACTCCGCCCATTCCTTTCCGATCCATGAAAATGTTTGCACGAAATCTTGCGAGACCGGGAATTTCGTAAGCGAAGTCGGTGTCTTTTCGTTCGGCAAATTCGTCGATATTCTTTTGAGGCATTATTGAGCCGAGCAGTTCTTTTATAGATTCGGACGAAAGCATAGTCGCGCCTTCTTCGAGCAGTGCCATTTTCCCATCTTTGCGGATCATCGGCGGCATCGAAACACTCATATGAAGATCGGATGCGCCTGCATCGGACATTTTCTTAAAGAGCGTGTCCATTTTTGTCCGCGCTTGAGGATTGGCGGTCGCGGCCTTTATCGTTGATGAAGGTGTCTGGGGCTGAATCGCCGGCGGCTGAAACTGAGGAGTTTCGGTTTGAGCTTCGTTTTGCATAGGAGAATTATTTGGCTGCGGCTCGAAGGTTTCGATCTCCGGTTCGCTAAAAGTTAGTTGTTGAATCTCATCAACCGCAAATCCGGGGGTGAAATGTTCAGCCGGATCCTCGTCTGCTTCGATTATTTCAATATCCCCGGCATCAATACTTTGAACCGGAGCGCCTTGAGATTGCGTCGGCGAATATTCGGCCTGATTAAATTCTTGAATGATTTCCTTGAGTTCATCCGAGCTGTCCGGCATCGGAGCGAACGTTTCTATGATCTCAGGTTCGGAGATTTCCCGTTCTGGTTGAGCTTCCGCCGAGGGCTCGTCAGAAAATTTAATCGTGACGTTCAAACCCGCGGGAGATTTTTTCACGTAAAATTCGAATTCTCCAAGTGCGTGCGGATGGGTAAATTGAACTTCCGGACGATTCGGTAGTTCCTTTTGTGCGTCGCGTGGGATTAACGCAAAGACCATACTATTGATTTGTGCACCCTGCAATGGCACTCTAGACACATTAATTTCGCCCTCGGATGCCGTAACATAAGGGGGTTTGTTTGGTTCGAGACATAAGCTCTCGCCTTTATGAGCCACAAATTGCTCTAAAAAGTCATTTAATTGTTCCATTTGGGTGTGCGTGAGATAGGTATAATTGAGTCGGAGCAAATCAGATAAGGTTTAAACGAGCTCAAAAGCAACTCGAGAAAGGATAACATAGTTTAACCTTGTTTGCCAATATCAAATGTTTGTGAGAGAAAAAATTTGTATATTTGCTGATCAAATCTTATTTTTGTTGTCTGACAGAGAACCTTCGATGCGTTTGTAGTAATTCGTAACTGTCTCGAGATCTCCAGAAGCCCTAATAGTAGTTTTTGCCAATTCGTACAATGATGAGGCGCTTAACTGCATTATGGCGTGTCTTTCGCGCCGTTCGTCTTCAAATGGGAGGCTCACATTTAACACACTAAGGATGTTTATTGCATTGAGTTGGCGAAGGATTACTGCAACATTTCCTCCTGCGTTTTGACGTATCTGGTTAAATGCTAGATCAAAAAAGTCTTCAAAACGCTGTTCTTCGAGTATTAACCGAGGTTTTCCTTTTGAAGAATGGAGTGACGGACAGGACGGGCGCTTTGCAAGACAGACCATTATTGACGTCAGATAATCAACACATGTAACGGCTGTCGTCGTATCATTAATCGATGGTGAAAGAGCCTTAAGTGCGACATCGACAATTTGACGCAAACCGAATGCAACATCGCCTTGAACGGTGCGAAAATTGCCGATCTCGTAAGTTTCCCGCAACTGTTCGGCGAGTTTTTCATCTAGTTGATAATTAGGATCATCACTATACACTTCCAGGATCGGCAAAGATTCAATTGTAAACTGCCCAATGCGTCTCTGCATCTTTAAAATCAAATCGTATTGATCTGCCAATCTGATAAGTTCTGTTATATCAGCGTTTTGCACATAGCCAGATTCATTTGCCCTAACCGTCGAACGACTCTTTTCATTCAGAAGTAATTTCAAGGATTCGTCAATTTCCGCGGTTTCCCGGTGTTCCGGGAAACTTGCCTTGATCTCTTTTGTTGTTACCACAGCGATCTGCGAAATAATACTTGTTGCCTGAATCGATGTGGCTACGTGATGGATAAAATAGATCAGACATCCAACGCCGGCAAACCCTAACAGAACTCCAAAAAATACCGCTGTTGAGGGCACAAAATCATTGCTCGGGTCAACGCCGCCCTCGCGAATAGTCCGCAGAACAACGATACAGTAGGCAAAAATTCCGACAAGCGCCCCAAGAACCGCTTGGTTACCCGTATCACGCATGAAATTCCGCAAAATTCGGGGTGAAAACTGTGTTGAAGCAAGCGTTAGCGCAACAATTGTTATGGAAAAAACGGTTCCCGCCACCGTAATGATCGAACCTGCGATAACAGCGAGAATATCCCGCGCCCCGGATGGCTGGACGCCGAAAAATGCCGGAAGATAACGAAATGGACTTTCGAAAAAGAAATCGACACCGATAAAGAATACGCCCAAGAAAATACCGCAGACGACAAAAAGTGTTGGTACAAACCAAAGTGTTGCAGTTAAACGGTTAAGGAAGTTTTTTGTTTTGGTCATCTAAGTTATTCAGATCGTAACCGCCTCTTGATATTCGCCCCAAACCTTTCTCAAACGATGCGAAATTTCGCCAACCGTCACATACCTTTCGACGCATTCGAGGATTTTCGGCAACATATTTTCGCTCGTCGCTGCGGCCTCTTCTAATTTCCTCAAAGCATCTTCGGCTTTCTTTGCGTCACGTTTCGCACGTACGGCTTGCATTCTCTCCACCTGTCCACGACCTGCGGCTTCATCAACCTTTAATATAGCGATCGTTTCGTCGTCCTCGATTCGATATTTGTTCACACCTACAACGATTTCTTGTTTTTCTTCTAACGCCCTTTGATATTGATAAGCCGCTTCCTGGATTTCGCGTTGGACATAACCTTCTTCTATGGCTTTTAGCATTCCGCCGAAATCGTCAATTTTTTGGATATAATCGAGTGCTTTTGCTTCAAGTTCGTCGGTTATCGCTTCGACGGCGTAACTTCCCCCAAAAGGGTCAACCGTATCTGCCACGCCGGATTCATGGGCGATAACTTGTTGTGTGCGGAGAGCGATTCGTGCCGCTTGTTCGGTTGGTAAGGATAGAGCTTCGTCCATGGCGTTGGTGTGTAAAGACTGAGTTCCGCCGAGAACGGCTGCGAGTGCCTGGATCGTTGTTCGCACAATATTTACTTCAGGTTGTTGAGCGGTCAAGGTCGAACCCGCTGTTTGCGTGTGAAAACGAAGCATCAAAGACTTTTTATTTTTCGCGCCAAAGCGCTCCTTCATTATTCTCGCCCAAATTCTGCGCGCGGCTCTAAATTTGGAGATTTCCTCAATCAAATTATTATGAGAATTAAAGAAAAAAGAAAGACGCGGTGCGAAATCGTCAACCTGTAAACCAGCTTCGATCGCGGCTTCGACATAGCAGATCGCATCAGCGAGCGTAAATGCGATTTCTTGTGCGGCAGTCGAACCAGCTTCTCTGATGTGATAACCGGAGATCGAAATTGTGTTCCAGCGCGGAACTTCCTTTGCACAGAACGCAAATGTGTCAGTAATAAGACGCATCGAAGGTTTCGGCGGGTAAATGTAAGTTCCGCGTGCGATGTATTCCTTTAAAATGTCGTTCTGAATAGTCCCCGAAACCTTATCGAAAGAAACATTCTGTTTTTTTGCGACTGCTAAATATAAGCAGAGAAGGGTCGAGGCAGTCGCATTTATCGTCATCGAAGTCGAAACTTTATCAAGCGGAATATCCTCAAAAAGGGTCAGCATATCTTCAAGAGAATCAATTGCCACACCGACCTTTCCAACTTCGCCCTCGGCCAAAGGATCATCCGAATCAAGCCCGATTTGTGTCGGCAGATCAAAAGCTACGCTTAATCCGGTTGTTCCTTGTGACAGCAGATATTTGTAGCGTTCGTTAGATTCTTCGGCGGTCGCAAACCCGGCATATTGCCGCATCGTCCAGAAGCGTCCGCGGTACATCGTTTCTCTCGTTCCGCGGGTGAATGGGAATTCGCCCGGCGCTCCTAAATCCTTGTCGTAATCGATTTGTTTTGTGTTGTCCGGATTGAAATCGTTTGGCAGTTCGATACCCGAAGAAGTTTCGAATTTCTCTCGTCTTTGCATAGGTTTAGATTAACACGCGATTTTCAAAGCCGCACCCGGCAATGGTGTCCGCCGAGTTCAGAACGCACTGAACCCGGCCATCACTTTCCTTTTTCTGCCGTGCCTCCTTCGACCCAAACTTCGCCATCCGCGTAAACCTCTTTTTTCCAGATTGGAACCGTGCGTTTTAATTCTTTTATCAGCCATTCGCAGGCTTCAAAGGCGGCGCGTCGATGTGGTGCAGCGACGCTGATTACGATACTTGTTTCGCCGATTTCGAGTTTTCCCAACCTGTGAACGATTCCGACATTTGCGATGTCGAATTTCTCGCGGGCGTTTGCGATGAGCTTAGACATTTCCTTTAGTGCCATCGGTTTGTAAGCTTCATAGACAAGGTATTCGGTTTCGCGCCCTTTTGTGAATTGCCGTACGTAGCCGTCGAGCGTAACGGTCGCGCCGCATTCAGGAGGAACAACCCGTCGCGCGATCTCGCCGATTTCGAGGTGCTTATCTGAGAGCTCGTAAAAATCAGTCATAATTTGGAAACGGGATAACGGGATTCGTCCGATAGAAACAGAAATGATCCTGTCGGTCGTGGCCGACTAGTTTGAGTCTATCCGCCCGAAACCGCAGTAAAAACAGCCAATTCGTCGCCTTCGTTTATTGTTTCAGACCCGGAGGCATACTCTTGATTAACGGAAAAATGTAGCGATTTTTTATCGTGATTTTTGGCGAGATTCGGAAATTGAGCGAAGATCGATTCAAACGCGCGGTCGGCCCTAACGTTATCGGCCAGCAAAATTTCCGTTTCTCCTACGCCGGCAGAAGCGGCCGTTGCGCCGAAAAATAATAATTTAACTTTCACGCGAAACCTCTTCCTTCAAAGCCCGCTTGAAAATTTTCCCCGTTCCGCCGATTGGCAATTCATCTCTGAACTCAACAAAACGCGGGTATTTGTTGGCCGCAAATTGTTCTTTACACCAAGCGATAAAATCTTTCTCATCTAAATCCGCGCCTTGTTTCTTGACCACAAACGCTTTTACTTCCTCGCCCATTTTTTTGTCGGGCACTCCGATCACGGCGACAAGCGAGACGGCCTCGTGCGTCATAATAACTTCTTCGAGTTCTCTCGGGTAAATGTTGTAGCCTCCACGAAGAATCATATCCTTCATACGGTCAACGATTTGCAAATAACCCTCGTCATCCATTATTCCGATATCGCCGGAGTGAAACCATCCGTTGCGAAAAGCCTCGGCTGTCGCTTCGGGGCGTTTATAATAGCCCTTCATAACGTTGCTTCCGCGGATAACTATCTCGCCCGGGGTGCCCGCGGTAACTTCCGTATCATTTTCATCGACACATTTTACCTCGACGCCGAAAATACTCTGCCCGACAAATCCCGGTTTCGACGGTCTTGAAAAATGATTAAAGGTTGCAAGCGGTGAAGTCTCAGAAAGTCCGTAACCTTCCAAAACTCGGACGCCAAAAACGCGTTCGAATTCTTTCATCACTTCGACAGGCATCGGTGCGCCGCCTGAAGAGCAGACCTTTAAATGTTCTGCTATATGGCTGACATCAATATTGTTTTCCTCAACATATTTCAGCAACGCCCAATACATCGTTGGAACGCCCGTCCAGAAATTTATTTTTTCGTCAACCATTGCCTTGAGCGTAGATTCAGGCTCAAAACGCGGGAGTAAAACAACCTTATTACCACCGTAAAGGTTTGTATTCATCTGCACGGTTTGGCCTGTCGTATGGAAAAGAGGCAGTGTTATCAAACAGGATTTCTCTACACCGTCCGTAAAATCCAGCATTGGAAGATGGATGCTGTATGTCGTTATTGCATTTTGCAAGATGTTGAGGTGCGTAAGCTCGGCGCCTTTTGGCTGCCCGGTAGTTCCGGAAGTATAGAGGATCGCCGCTGTATCGTCCGGCTTTGTCGGGAACGTTTCAAACTCGGGATATTTCTCGACGGTGATTTGCGTCAAAGTTCGGTGCCCATCGATCGGCGATTTCATCGACGGCTCGTGGCACATAACGACAAGATGTTCGCACGTGTCGACCTGATCAAAGGCTTCTTTTGCCATCTTGCTCATCGGTAATTCTTCCGTTCCTTCAAAAACAAAAATAGCCTTCGCGTCCGAATCTTCGAGATGGTACTTAATTTCTCGAGGTTTAAACAGAACACACAACGGCACAACAACCGCACCCGCTTTCAAAATTCCATAATAAACGATTGGAAAATACGGCAAATTCGGACAACTCAAGGCGACCTTGTCGCCATGACCGATTCCCATCTCTCCAAGCGCGTTTGCAACCCGATTCGCATAGGAATTTAGAGTGTCGTATTGGATTCTGCTATCTCCATAGATTACCGCTTCCTTTTTTGGTGTCAGGCGTGCGTGGTGTTCAATAATGGAGGCTAAGTTTAATGTGGTTGCTGAATATTCCATAGGTTTCTAGTCTACATTCTGGTTCTTAAAATATAAACAATTCGCTTCGGTGTTTATCTCCAAGCGCTCTGAAATTTCCGTTTCTTTTCGAAAGGGATCTTCTGCTTCTTGAATATTTCCGATATTCAAATTGTACTGTGCGAAATTGTTTAGCGTTTTAGCATAGTTGGATTCCAAATTACTTTCAATAAATATTTGCATGCTTTTTTCAAAGCACCGCGCGGCAGAACACCTTTCTCCACGCCATGCCTCGCCAATTGCTTCCTGATTTTCGTTTTCTACTGAAAATAAAAATGTTTTGTTTGCTGTTTCCAGAGCTATGGATCACGAATTCACGAACGGCTTAGAGCTTTTGAAAAGCAAACCCGAACGTAAAATGCAGAAGCTCGCGACCGTTGACAAAGAAAAAATCACGGTCAAACTGGTGAATAATTAGTTATTGCTAGCTATGGCTACCCCTTTTTTCACTCGTAGGCAAGAAAGTATGAGTCTCCAAATCCCGCCTCATTCATTTTTGCTGTTTGCTATCGTTTCTAGTTGCTGTATTTCTTCCGAATCTTTACCGCCCGTTCTAAACTATCAAGCACTTCGAGAATCTTTCTTTTTAAGTCGACATCTAAATCAGGATTATTACTGAGAAATGTATTTACCTTTTCTAGTGCTTCTTCGCTTTTCTGCCCTCCGATAAACGCGGAAAGCCAACCATTTACAAAGAATATCTTTCGATTGCGCTTCAAATTTGGTAATTCCGTGAGCGCCTTTTCGACGTATGGAAAGGTCAACGCAGATTGACTAGGCGAATTCCAAACGTCGATTGCTTCCTCGATCCAACTTTCTGAAATTTCCTTATTATTTATAAAATCATCCCAGAATTTTGCTTTATTTTCGTTGGTTGCAAATCCCGCTTTTGCTGCATATGCATATCGTTTTGCATCATCATCGGTTTCTGTTTTTTCGAGTCTGGCTAGCAGTTTCGGGGCATCTTTGTCGCCCAAAATTATTAGCTTTGTGACGATGTCGAATTTATCTTTGGTTCGCAAGGGAAGGTCAGGTAAAGCTTCTGCAGCAGATTTTTTTGTTGGAGGCTTCGATTCTTTTTCGATCGCATCCAGGAAGGATTTCAAAATGGCTTGCGCCTTTGAAGTTGAAGCTAAGTTCAGAAATGCTCTATAGAAGGTAATTTGCCTTTCTCGACTTTTTGAATTCATTTCCTTGACGAGCATTTTTTCAAGCCTCGGTGCGACCTCCGCTTGCTGACGTTCGCTTAGATAGTAAGTAAAAGCCGTATTTACACGTGCGAGAATCGAGCTGACTGTCGTAACATCCTTTTCCTTGGTAGCGTGATTTACCGCAAGATTTATATATTCGATCGGCGCGAGCTCGGAAAACCTCACCGAATCCCACAGCGATCCCCACATCATCGAACGCAGGAAATCATCTTTTTCATTTTGGATAGTTCCGAGAATGTATTTTTTGCTTTTCTCATCAAGCAGAAAAATTCCATAGCCGTAATCCTGGTAGTTTGGGAAAATAAATGTCGGAGTGTTTGATTTGAAATTTGGATTAGAAACTATATCTATCCAATATCTTGCAAAACCGTATTTTGAACTTATCTTATTTTCACCTAAAATCACTTCTTTGACTTCAGAATCACCATTTTCAAATTTTAGAAAAACATTTGTTTTCATCAGCCAAATGCCTTTTTCCCCAAGAGCATCTTCCTGGTCTAAAGAATAAATTTCGGCAGTGTCATGAGGTTTGCCAAGTTCCTGATATTCATGATAAGAATTTATTTTAAGCCGAATTATCGGAAGGCTACGTTTTTTCACCCAGGCATCCGCCCAACTGTTCAAATCCTTCCCACTTGATTTTTCAAATGCTTTTACCAAATCCGACCATTCTGCATTGGCGAATTCGTGATTTTTTAAAAATGCACGAACTGCCGTTTGGAATTCTTTTTCGCCTAGATAAAATTCGGCTTGTCTTAAAAATCCGGGGGCTTTTTGATAGACGATATTTCCATAAGCGGATTTGGCGGAGTTCAGGTTTGGAATTTCTTGATAGATCGGCGTTGTGCCGCGTGTGACGTCGGTTTGATAGGCGAGCGGTTTGGTGCGTTCGTAGAAAACTTTCCACGCATTATATTGCGGCAGGACCTTTTCCATCGCTTTGTAAGCCATAAATGTCGCAAAGCCTTCTTTGAGCCACAGATCGTCAAACCATTTCATCGTCA
This sequence comes from Pyrinomonadaceae bacterium, assembly GCA_041746475.1. Taxonomy (GTDB): domain Bacteria; phylum Acidobacteriota; class Blastocatellia; order Pyrinomonadales; family Pyrinomonadaceae; genus Aridibacter. The sequence continues at coordinate 14,179 of JBGTGX010000046.1, forward strand.
CCGTATCGCCAAACCATTGGTGAGCGTTTTCGTGAAATATTAAATTTGCGCGCGAAATGTAATTGTTGGCAGTCGGTTCGGTCGGAAAAATAACTGCGCTTTCCCGCAAAAATGTCGCTCCGGCGTGTTCCATCCCGCCAAAAGGGAACTCTGGAATCAAAACAAGATCGTATTTCGGAAAAGGGAATTTGTAGTTAAAATATTCTTCGAAGAATTTAAGTGATTCGCGGTTTAGACGGAAAACTTCCTCAATCGGAGCGCGGACATCCCTGTCCGCGGC
>JBGTGX010000047.1:0-10365 GCA_041746475.1 Pyrinomonadaceae bacterium
CTCAGGGTGGCGGCGAAACGCCTTACCCTGGGCTATTATCTTTTACCCCGTTGGGGTAAGGAACAAGCCTTACTCTGGGCTATTATCCTTTACCGCGTTAGGTAAGGAAAAAGCCTTGCCCAGTGCTATTACCTTTAACCCCGCTGGGGCAAGAAACTGTTGTCAATAATTGTAGCGACCGCAGGTAAGCGTTTATTGGATAATCGCCGTTCAAATAGGCTATACTCCTTGCTCTAGGATAATAATTGATGCCCCTTACGGACAAAACTTCATTTGGACGATACAAAGTAATTTCCAAAATCGGCTCCGGCGGAATGGGAGACGTTTTTCTTGCCGAGGATACTGAGCTTGAAAGAAAAGTAGCTCTCAAGATCTTGCCGGAAAAATTTTCTGTTGATTCCGAAGGATTGAACCGCTTTAAACAGGAAGCAAAAGCAGCGTCTGCCCTCAATCATCCAAACATTATTACCGTCTATGAAGTCGGCGAAACCAACGGTGCAAACTTTATTGCGACCGAATATATTGAGGGCAAAACGTTAAGAGAACGTTTGGATTCGGGTAGAATTTCATTTGACGAAGTTCTTTCCATCGTTACCCAAACCGCCGAGGCATTATCTGCCGCACATTCGGCCGGGATCGTCCATCGGGATATAAAACCCGAAAACATCATGATCCGCCCGGATGGCTACGTAAAGATTCTCGATTTCGGACTCGCCAAACTGACGGAAAATAATGTACCGGCCGAAGCGGATGACCAAACACGAAAGTTGGTTAAAACAAATCCCGGTGTGGTGATGGGAACGGTCGCCTATATGTCGCCCGAGCAGGCACGTGGTAAGGAAATCGATGCGCGCTCTGACGTCTTTAGTTTTGGCATCGTCTTATATGAAATCCTCGGTGGGAAGGTCCCTTTTGAAGGTGAGACGATGACCGATATTCTCGCCGCGATTATCACATCGGAACCTGTACCACTCACGAGCCTTGCTCCGCACTTGCCTAGAGAGCTTCAAAGAATAACCAGCAAAACGCTGAAGAAAAAACCGGCTCAACGTTATCAGTCAACAAGGGATTTGTTGATTGATCTTAAGGAGCTTCATGACGAATTGCTGCTCGAAGCAAAACTGGAGCAAACGGCTGTTCCGGATAAACCCGAACCAAGCCGCCGCAATATTCCACATGTTTCGACGACATCGGGGAGCGGCAATAAAGACGCACTTCTGTTGACCGAGTTTGATAATTCAACTGGCGAACCGATTTTTGACCAAACCCTCAAACAGGCCCTCGCGTTTGCGCTCGCACAATCGCCTTTTCTTGATATTTTTCCAGATGCAAAGGTTAAACAGACGCTCAGCTTGATGGGCAGATCCGGTGACATTCGCATAACGAAAGAACTTGGAAAGGAAATTTGCCTCAGGCAGGGACTTAAAGCCTTTATTACGGGATCGATCTCGAGTTTTGGTGAGACATATGTTTTGACGCTGGAAGCCGTAAATGCGCGAAGTAGTGAAAGTCTGGGGCGTCAGTTTGAACAGGTTTCCTCCCGCGAAGAAGTGTTGACTGCGTTGGGAAAAGCGGCGACCGGTCTTCGCGAGAATTTGGGGGAAAGCCTGAGTTCGATTCAGAAATATGATATTCCGGTTGAGTTTGCGACGACTTCATCGCTTGAAGCGCTTGAATTCTTTACGCTCGGTTACGAACAGCAGAATATCGGCAAATCGGTCGAATCAATTCCATTCTATGAAAAAGCGCTCGAGTTCGATCCCGAATTTGCATCCGTCTATTCCGGGTTGGCTGTAATTTACGCCAACACCGATCGTTGGAAACTCGCTCGGGAAATGACCGTCAAGGCATATGAACTGCGGGATTCGGTCAGCGAAAACGAAAAACTCCGGATCACACATTTCTACCACAAATTTGTTACCGGCGAGGTAGACAAGGCAATCGATACGCTTGATTTATGGAGAAAAACTTACCCTTCGCATGTAGTCGCGGTGATCAACCTTTCGGATAGTTACGAAAAGGTCGGCCAATCAGAAAAGGCTGTCGCCGCCGCCCGCGAAGCGCTTCGCCTTGATTCCAACAATGCGGTTGTCTACATGAATCTGGCAGAACCACAAATTTCGCTCGGCCTTTATGATGAGGCCAAAGAGACTTGTAGAGAGGCCCTCGATATGAATCTCGACAGCGAACTGTTCCATGTTTTTCTTGCGTCGATTGCGTTTGTCGAAACCGATAATGTCGAGTTTACCCGACAGTTAAGCTGGTTTGGTGGGCGAGTTGATGAGTACCTTGCGCTAAATCTGCAAACGGGCGCTGCATCGTTTCAGGGTGAATGGAGAATGGCACAGGACTTTGCGCGGCGCTCGATCGACCTCGCCAGCAAAAGCGACGCTGCTGAAGTTGCCGCAAGGTATGCAGCCGAACAAGCCTTGAGGATTGTGTTTTGGAGTTCCGCAAACGGATTTCCCGATGGTGGAGATGTGCAACTTAAAGCAGTTTTGAAAACTCAGACCAACAATGCACTCAATTTGGAGCGAAGCAGTACGGTCATGACTTTGGTCGCGCTTGCGCTTGCCGCAGCCGGGCAATCTACCGAAACAAACGCATTGATGATCGAGCTTAAGGAGAACCGCCAAAGGGATACTTTGCTAAATGAATTATGGCTGCCGACCATCCGGGCGGCGCTTGATTTGCAAAACGGCAGGACAAAAGAAGCTCTTGAGGAATTGGAATCCGCCGAACGATTTGAAAAATCAGGTAATTTTTTCCCGCAATATATTCGTGCGATGTGTTACTACCGGCTAAACAAAACGAGTGAAGCGATACACGAGTTTGAGAAGATCCTCAAGAATCGCGGCGAGTCACCATTTTCGTCGATCTTTCCACTTGCCCAACTCGGAAAAGCCCGGGCGACCAATGATAAGGCTGAATACGAAACGTTTTTCGAACTTTGGAAAGATGCGGATAAGGATATGCCTGCATTGGTTGCCGCAAAGGAAGAATTTAAGACACTCGTAAAATAATATGGATTCTATGGACGGAAAATTATTCGGTCATTACAAGCTGATCTCAAAGATTGGTGCGGGCGGTATGGGTGATGTATATCTGGCAACGGATAACAAACTTGACCGGAAGGTGGCGCTGAAAATTCTCCCGGAAAAGATCTTGGTTAATTCCGATGGTCTCGATCGATTCAAACAGGAAGCAAAAGCGGCGTCGGCACTAAACCACCCAAATATCATTACGGTTTACGAAATTGGGGAGTCCGACGGCACAAATTTTATCGCGACGGAATTTATCGATGGTAAGACCCTGCGCGAACGGATCGACGGCAATAGAATTTCTTTTGACGAAGTGCTCTCTATCGTAACCCAAACGGCGGAAGGGCTTTCGGCTGCCCACGCTGCAGGGATCATTCACCGTGATATAAAGCCGGAAAACATTATGATTCGCCCCGACGGATATGTAAAAATTCTCGATTTTGGGCTGGCGAAGTTAACCGAGACTGGAGGCTTTTCGGCTGATCAGGACGATGCAACGCGAAAACTTGTTAAAACCAATCCGGGCGTAGTAATGGGAACGGTATCCTATATGTCTCCGGAGCAGGCGCGCGGCAAAACGACTGATGCACGTTCCGATGTATTTAGCTTTGGAATCGTCCTGTACGAGATTTTGGGGGGAGAAGTGCCGTTTCAAGGAGAAACGATGACCGATATTCTGGCATCGATTATCAATTCGGAACCGGCCCCGCTGACAAGCCTTGCTCCCCATTTACCAAAACACCTCCAGCGAATAACCGCAAAAACTTTAAGGAAGAATCCCGAACACAGGTATCAATCAACGCGCGATTTGCTGATCGACCTCAAAGATCTGCATGACGAGTTGCTGCTCGAGGCGAAACTTGAGCAGACGGCCGTGCCAAATCGCCCCGAATCGAAATTTTCAAGGCGTTCACATAGCTCCTCAAGTTCGAGCGGAGTTAAGGATGCGCTTTTGTTGACCGAATTCGAAAACACAACCGGTGAACCCATTTTTGATCAGACGCTAAAGCAGGCGCTGGCATTTTCACTGGCTCAGTCGCCCTTCCTGGATATATTTCCGGAAACAAAAGTGAAAGAGACTTTGGGCCTCATGGGCCGCGCGTCAAATGAAAAGGTTACAAAAGAATTGGGTTACGAAATTTGTTTGAGGCAAAGACTTAAGGCGTTTACAACGGGGACGATTTCAAGCTTTGGTGAGACTTATGTGTTGACGATTGAAGCGATAAATGCCCGAACAGGTGAAAGTCTTGGGCGGCAGTTTGAACAGGTAAATTCAAGAGAGGGGGTGTTAGCGGCATTAGGAAATGCTGCGACCGGACTTCGCGAGGATCTTGGCGAGAGCTTGAGTTCGATCGAACGATATGACATGCCGGTTGAATACGCAACTACCTCTTCACTCGAAGCATTGGAATTTTTTACGTTGGGATACGAACTGCAAAATACCGGCAAAACACTTGAATCGATACCATTTTATGAGAAAGCACTCGAATTCGACGAGAATTTTGCTTCCGTTTACTCGGGTTTGGCCGTAATTTACGCAAACACAAATCAATGGAATCTTGCCTCCAAAATGATTATCAAGGCATTTGAGCTAATTGATAATGTCAGTGAAAACGAAAAGCTGCGGATAACTTATTTTTATTACCACTTTGTGACAGGTGAAATTGATAAGGTGGTCGATACGCTCGATCTATGGAGGACGACTTATCCGACCCATGTAGTTGCAATAATAAATTTATCTGACTGTTATGAACGCACGGGTCGGTCGGAAAAAGCGGTTGAAGCGGCTGATAAGGCTCTCAAAATCGATACAAATAATGCTGTCGTTTATATGAATCGTGCGGAGTCGCTGCTGTCTCTTGACCGTCTTGATGACGTAAAGGAAACATGCGATCTGGCGTTTGGAAAGGGTCTCGACGGCGACAGTTTCCATATATTTCTTTATATCGTCGCATTTCTTGAGAACCGCGAAAATGAAATGGCCAAGCATATCGCGTGGTTTAGCGGTCGGAATGACGAATACTTGGCGCTAAATTTGCAGACTGGCACGGCGGCGTTTCGCGGACAATGGCGAAAATCTCAAGATGCCGCGAGAAGGGCGATCGATTTGGCGATTCGCAGCGACGCCAAAGAAATTGCGGCGCAGTATGCGGCGGATCAGGCACTGAGAATCGTATTCTGGAGCAACCCGGCGGGATTTCCGGATCGGGAAGATAACCAGCTGATATCGGTGCTGAGAACACAAGCGAGAAATGCATTGAATTTGGAGCGCAGTAGTTCGGTGCTTGTCACAGTTGCGTTTGCTATGGCTGCCTCCGGTTTATCGAGTGAGGCAAATTCGATTGTGGATGAATTGAGAACTGAACGGCCAAAAGACACGCTTATAAACGAGTTTTGGATTCCAATTATTCGCGCTTCTCTGGCTTTGCGTTTTGGAAGGGCGAAAGACGCGATTGAAGAACTGGAAATTACCGAGCGGTTTGAAAAGAGCGGAGAATTTTATCCTGCATATATTCGGGGAATGGCTTATTCGAAATTGAATCAGCATATTAAAGCGATTCCGGAGTTTGAGAAAATTATTAATCATCGCGGAGAGGCGCCTTTATCATCGATTTATCCTCTCGCTCAGCTCGGAAAAGCACGGATCACAACGGATAAGGCTGACTACGAAAAGTTTTTTGAGCTTTGGAGGTACGCCGATAAAGATATGCCGGCATTGGTTGCAGCGAAGAAGGAAGTGGAAGAAATTTAGAGCGACTAGAAGTGGCAAGTGACAAGAATGGCACCGGACTTACGGATTGCGTCGTTGAACTGGAGTTAAGAGATTGGGAGTGATCGGTTTCTTGTCGCTGAAAGCGATCAACATTATAGCGCAGGGTAAGGCGCTTCGCCGCAACCCTGGGGATAAAGAAAAAAGTAAATCCGCTCGCTGAAGGCGAGAAACAAAAATGGTTGGGGAGTCATGTCAACGAGGAAAGGATTAGCGGGAGACTATTCACAAATCCGCTCGCTTGAAGGCGAGAAACGATTGATTGAAAAACGATGATTGATTCGTTCAGAGTCGGAATTTGTAATTGATCTTCCTATTGTACGAAGTCCCCTTGGGGCAAGAATATATTGAGTATTTTAAAAGATGTCAGAATTAAGCGATTTATACCAGGAAGTAATCCTGGACCATAACAAAAACCCTCGAAACTTTAGGGAAATTGAGGATTATGACAAACATGCCGACGGCAATAATCCATTGTGCGGCGACAAGCTTCAAGTCTATTTAAAGATGGATGGAGAAATGATCGAAGATGTGTCATTTCTTGGTTCCGGATGCGCGATATTTAAAGCTTCTGCCTCTATAATGACGCAGACGGTCAAAGGCAAAACAAAGGTAGAAACAGAAAAGATCTTTCATGAATTTCACCGGATGGTAACCGGAAAACTAGATATCGAATCGGACGAAAATTCACTGGGAAAACTGCGAATTTTTGCGGGAGTTTTGGAATTCCCGGCCCGTGTGAAATGTGCGAGTTTAAGTTGGCACACGGTAAATGCTGCGCTTCAGGATGAAGCGGAAGTTTCGACTGAATAAGGAAATTCAAACAGGCATAGACAGGATTAACAGGATGGTTTTAAAACGGGTCGTGTTTTGATTTTTGGAATCAATGAAAGATATTGAAAACAGACAGGACCTCGAAATACTCCTTACCGAGTTTTACAAAGTTGTCATGACGGATCCGGAAATTGGACACCATTTTGACGATCTTGATCTGAAATCTCATCTTCCGATAATTGTGGATTTTTGGGAGAAAGTTTTGTTCGGGAAACCCGTTTATTTTGGAAATCCTCTTGTCGTTCACCAAATTCTTCACGATAAATCCAAACTCAAAACTGAGCATTTCGAGCGATGGGTCGATGTTTTTAGCGGCAAGGTGGATGAAAATTTCTCCGGCGAAATCGCAGAAAATACAAAGATGCAGGCGAAAATAGTAGCGCAATCCCTCAATCAAAGATTAAATGAAGATCCCGGCTCATTTGGCCTTGTGGAAATTTCAAAGTAGCGATCATCGGATAAATCTTGCGGGGTAAAACGAGCAGTAAAGTATCCTTCCGATACCCTAAAATCTTCGCTTAAGTGTTTTCTACACTATGGATCCTAGAACCCTTTTGAGGAGTTTTCTGCAGCTCCTGAATGTAATCGGAATAGCGGGTTTTGAGGCGCTTTGTTATTCTTTTTGTCTTCACTTCTGCTTTTGGCATGCTCGTAATGTCGATGGGAATCGGAAAGGCTGATTCGGATCAAAAAGGCGGACTTGCGTTGCTTGAAGTTGAAATGCCTTGACGGATTCCAACTTCAAGCTCGGCGTACAAGTATTAAGCAGATTTCACTTCAAACTTATTGTCATGCATTGTCAAAACCCTTTGTGGGAAAGGAATTTCGATGCCGGCGTCGTCGAGGGCTTTCTTCGTTGCTGAAACAACCCGGTCCGCAGTCTTACGCGTGTCGGTTTGCTGAGATTTTGTCCAATAAAGCATTTTTAAATTTACGGATGAATCAGCGAGCTCAACAACATTTACATCGGGCTCGGGTTGGTCCAAAACACCTTCCGTGTTTCTTAAGACCTCAAATATTATCTTGCGCGCCTCTTCGTGGCTTTCTTCGTAACCGATACCGATCGTAATTTTTGTTCGCCGGTGCGGAAAGGCCGTTCTAACCAATACCGATTTCATATAAAGTTCATTATTGGGAACGACAACTCTTTCACCGTCATAAGTTTTGATCTTCGTTGCGCGTACATTGATCTCTTCAACCGTTCCTTCAAAATCATCAATTTTTATTTGATCGCCAATATAAAATGGGCGGTACAATAGAATCAGGAATCCTGCAAATAGATTTTGCAGAACATCCTTAAATGCAAACCCCAATGCCACCGAACCAATTCCAAGACTTGTGATCAAGCTGCTTGGATTAACCCCCGGAAAAATCACCGTCGCGGCGACAAACGCTCCAAAAACAATTACAAGGAAATATCCAATTCGCGACATTAAAGAGGCGAGCATAGGGTCGACCTTCGCTTTTAGCGCGGCCATTTTAACCAAGCGTCGAGCAAAATAAGCGAGACCAAAAAAGATAAGAAAAACGACAGCGCCAACCGCGATCAGCGGAAGCTGAGCGAAGAAACCATTTACCATCTCGATAACAGTATTCTGTGCGGCCTGGCTAGCTTCGACGGCTTTATCAGTTGCTTTTGCTGCGTTTGAGTTAGTTGTTTCTTGAAATAATATTAGATAGTGCAACGGATTCTCCTGAAATGATCGAAATTCTTATTGTTAAATAGTAACATTGGGATTCATATTTATTTAGTGTAGATGTCCAAACTCTATCATTTGGACGGTCTGCCAACGATTTGGGAGCGGTAAAGAAGCGATGGATACAAGGAAGCATATTCACGAAGAAGAATTTTCGGTTTCGCCGGAAGAAATGTTTGAACTACTTATAAAACCAAGCGCGATCTGCGGTTGGTGGGGAGCATCGAGAGCGATCGTTTTGCCCGAGCCGAATGGAATTTGGTGTGCAGCGTGGGGCTTAGATCAGGATAACCCCGATTATATAAGCTCATCTAGGATTAGTGTATGCGAGCCTCCAAACCGCCTCTTCCTTGCGGACACAAAATATTTTTCGAAAGATGGTAAGCTGCCTTTCGAAGCCACCATTACTGCAGAATTTATTGTTACCGAAACTAACACGGGATGCACGCTAAAGGTCGTTCAGGATGGTTTTCCAAATGACTCTGTTGCAGACGATTTTTACAATGCTTGTGAAACGGGCTGGAAAAATACTTTTGAAGGAATTCGCAATTACCTTTCCGGTTGAGAAATTCAGCCGAATTCGAATTTTGAAAGGCGTTTTGGCGGAGTCTATTTGGTAAACAATAGATTATCTATAAGCGGCAAAAAATGAAATTTGAGAAAATGTTTTTGACGTTCGTGTTTCTAATATTTGTTGGCTGCGTTTCCGTTTTTGGTCAGGAAAAAACATCCCCAACCGGCATTCCGGATTGGGTACAGAATCACTTCGGCTTTATGACCAAAGACTCAGGGCGCTGGATCACTGACAATTCTAAATTCAAAAGCGAAAGCGAACCGTTTGACCAATATGCCGTTGAATTTACTTGGGGTATCGGAAAACAAAGCATCAAAGGTCGGCTTTTGGCGTTGAAAGACAATAAAGAAGTCGGAATTTTTTGGGAATATCTTGCCCTTTGGTATCCGGCAGAAAAAAGAGTCGTCTTTCAACAATTCGGCGGCACTGGAGTTTTTGGCACGGGCGAAATGCGGGCGGTAGAATCTCCCGAAGGGAAATTTGAAAACCATACTGAATTGACTTTCTACGCTCGCGACGGCACGAGTTGGAAGGATTTGCACATTCTCACTGAAGGTAAAGACGAACAAAGGGCTGAATCTTTCAGCTTCAAAGTTTCTGAGTCGATGCCAATTCTCGAACTTGGAGCGTGGACTCAAATTATGTGTGAAGTCGGTGATGTTGTTTTTGCCCATTATCAATTGGGACACGCGGCCGTTGTAAATACCTACGACAATGATCGAATTGCTGTCTATTTTCGAGTTTGGCTGCGCGGAATTGAACAAGACAGATGGCATTATTTAACAAATATCTGGGAAGGTTGGAAGATTTAGAGCTAATGAAAAAAAAGATTAAATAACATCCTCCGCTAGAGAATTCTGGTTTTTAGTCGTTCAAAACGACGACATATTTGAAAGATTCAAAAATGAGAATAGAGCCATTGAAAATGGCGACATAAAAAAATACGTCGTGGTTTTCAACCACTTAACCACCTATTAAGCTATCCGCACGGTTTGTACCGTTGGGCTACAAATATATCGCCATTTTCAATGGCAAAATCGAATTGATGAATAGGCGGATGATGTTATTTAATCCTCTTTACTATGCAATTATTTTTTACTTCAAATGGACAATATAAAGATTCCAAACGATGTGAATATCGTCCTAAATAAACTTGTTGAAAGATTGCAGGTTTATTTCGGCAAAGAACTTATCGGTGTCTATCTGCACGGTTCTTTGGCTATGGGCGGTTTTAACGAAATATCCAGCGATATTGACATATTGATTATTACCGAAAATAAACTGTCTTTGGAAAACAAAATGGCTCTAAGTCAAATTATTTTGGAGTTATCAGAAAATGCCCCGGCAAATGGATTTGAGTTAAGTGTTGTTACTCGGAAAAATTTAGAAAACTTTATATATCCGACGCCTTACGAATTCCATTTCGGCAAAGACCATCTGCAAGAATTT
>JBGTGX010000048.1:0-22862 GCA_041746475.1 Pyrinomonadaceae bacterium
GGTAAGTATTTGGTTTTTGCCCGAGCTGAAGGCGACGGAAGGCTTTTTGATATGAGATGTTCGCGGTCGAAAGATTTAGACGGATACGGCGGAGCGGTTCAGGAGGATTTGAAAAAACTCGGAAAGGCAAAAACGTTTAAGGATTAGAAGAAAATTATGTGGCCCGGGCTAGAGTGAAGACAAATACTTTACTCGCGCCCTTTCTCTTAAGTAATTTAGCGCATGCTGAAACGGTCGCACCTGATGCAAGAACGTCGTCAATGAGAATGATCGTTTCGCCGTCAAAACGTCGGTTCTCGGCTACCTCAAAAGACTTCTCCACGCTTAACTCGCGTCCGCGTCTATCCATTCCCGCACGGTGTACTTTTGCGTGCCTTGTTCGAACAAGGCTTTTTTCGTCAAACCCAATTCCGGTCTCTTTTGAAATAATTTTAGTGATAAGTATTGCTTGATTAAATCCGCGTTCGAGAACTCTTTTTTTCGAAAGCGGTACAGGAACGAGCAGGGCGGGTGTTTGAAAAGATGCCCGGCGAAATGAATCGGCGATCAAACTCTGAACTCGTTTCGAAACAAACGTTTCCTTTTTTAGATTGAGGACCGTAGCGGAAAGTGCAGATTCGTAGATTCCCGCGCTTCGAGCGATGTCATAGAAATGGTCATCGCATTCATGGCAATACGTTTCAATTTCGGTAGGTTTTCCTGGATGGAGTTTTCCGCATTTTCGGCAGATAGTTTCTTCGCCAGTGAAAATTCTCGTCTTGCTCCAGCAGAGCTTACATGCAACGCCGTCCCCGGAACTCTCCACGCTGTTTTTGCAAACAAAACAATCTCGCGGATAAAAAAGTGTAAGGAATATATCGTAGAGGATTCCAAACATTTCGGTAAGGGCTGACTGACAGTAAAACGAGGAATCAAAGGCTGGAAATTATCCAGACGATCTGATTACAGAATTATTCTTCGTTGTTTAATAAACCTTTTTCGACAAGTTCCTGACAGTCCAGACAATATCGAGCCCAAGGAACCGCGTTGAGGCGTTTAGGGTTTATTTCGTTTTCACAATTTTGGCAGAGACCGTATTCATCATCATCGATTCTCTCAATGGCCTCATTGATCATCACCAGCTGCCGCGATTCATTTTCTGATACGGCAAGCATCACATTTTTGGAATAATTCCGAACTGCAAGATCGACGGGGTCCGGCGTTTCAGCATCATCTACTGAAAGGTCTTTTCCGCTTAGCTTTATTAAAATTCCGTTCCGCTCTTCCAGCAGATTTTCCTTTACTTCTTTTAAATTCAATTTACTCATTTCTGATATGGAAACCCCTTGGTTATGGTATATGCACGATACAACTGCTCTAACAAAATAACGCGCGCCATTTCGTGCGTAAAAGTAAGAATCGACAAGGATAGCGTAAAGTTAGCCATTTCCACAACCTCAGAAGGCACTCCTTCGGCACCACCGATAATATAAGTTATCTCTTTAAGTCCTCGAACCTGCCAATTTTCGAGTTCTTTAGCAAGTTTATACGAATTGATTGAGCGTCCCTTCACGTCTAATAAACAGACGAAAGAGCTTGGATTCACTTTTTCCAGAATTCGTTTGCCTTCTATTTCACTAGTTTCGTGAGGCTTTTTATCTTTTATTTCCGTGATTGAAAATTTGACAAAATGCGAAAGTCGCTGCAAATAATTTTCTTGAAGCGCAAGCCAATTCGAATCTTTTGTTTTTCCAACCCAAATAAAATGAAACTTCATAAATGTGCCCTCCGCAAATTTGGGGTTTCTACCGGACATTCGTTGTGATAAATTGACCGAATGAGAGAGTTAGCTCAATTGCTTATTGCCGCAGATTTTGCCGCTCGGAAGCATCGACACCAAGTGCGAAAAGGCGCAACAGGAGAACCATACGTAAATCATCCGCTAGAGGTTGCAAAAATACTGGTCGAAACCGGAAACGTCAACGATTACGAGATTTTGATAGCTGCGATCCTGCACGATACGATTGAGGATACAGAAACAAGCGAAATCGAAATAAATGAGCTATTTGGGTCAAGGGTTTGCAGTCTTGTACTTGAAGTTTCGGATGATAAATCTCTTTCAAAGGCAGAGCGAAAACAACTCCAGGTTGACCACGCGCCTCACCTTTCCGATGGGGCGAAAGTTATAAAGCTTGCGGACAAGATCAGCAACATCGCGGATATCAGCGAGAATCCGCCCGAAAATTGGTCTCGCGAGCGTCGGTTGGAATACATCGATTGGGGGGAAAGGGTAATTGCCGGTTTGCGCGGAGTGAACCCGGATCTCGAAAATCTGTTCGATAAAGTGATCGCGAGGGCTCGCTAGCACATTGTTATGCTCGATTGAGCTTTTTTGTTTAAATGAATTTGATATTATCCTACCGAAGACGTAGCATCTACCTACCGATATGAATCTCGACGGAAGAGAAAAACGAGCGGTAACCGAACTCAGCGAAGCGATTAATTTCGCGATTGAGGAGTCGGATATTGTTGCTAGTGCGATCGAACAACTTCGAAGTATTGGCTATGAACCCAATTTGAATCTAAAATTGGAAATCGGGTTACAAGAGATTATCGGTTCTTCCGAAGTGTTTACGGAAAACGTATTGCTCGAATTGACGGATGATGATTTGCAAACGCTGCGCCGTATGAAGATCAAGATCGAAGATTAAAATCTCCTTTCGCTGCCTGCCTTGAATTATTTCAATTATTTTACCGAGATCGAAGAAACTTTTGTTCGCCGACGCGGCAAGCATCTTCTTTTAAGTCCGCTGGATTGGGCTTTAATAGAAAACTGGAAAGACCGTGAGATACCGCTCCGGATCGTATTGCGGGGAATCGAGAACGTTTTTGATGCTATTGAAAAAAACCCGAACAGGACTCGAAGTGTAAAGTCTATTTCTTATTGCCGCGACGAAATAGAAAGGCTCTATGAAGACTGGAGTGGGTCGCAGGTCGGTAAAAACTCGAAAAATAATTTAGACGACAGAGAGGTAGAAACGATAAGCAGCGAAAATCGCGGAGAGCAACCGAATCTTTTTTCGGACGCTGCTGTCGATGAGCATCTCGATCGAGTTATCGCCGGAATCGAAAATGCTCATGCAAAAGCGACCGGTGAGCTTCGTCAAACTATTTCCTCTGTATCGAAGCAACTCGCACGGTATAGGAAAACATATACCAGCGCCGAGGCACTTGAGGAGGGGTTGAGCGTGCTCGAATGTGACGTCGACAAAGTTTTGTTGGAATCATCTCCTCCGGAGGTGTTCGCCGAATTAAAACTTGAGATCGAGCGAAAACTTTCGAGCAATAAATTATCGATGGACGATGATGTTTACGGTCGTACCCTTGATCTTATGCTCAGGAAAAGCTTACGAGAAAAGGCGGGGATTCCCCGTCTAAGTTTGTTTTATCTATAAATGAAGACCTTGGGGGAAAAAATGAACAAATTAAGAATTAGAAAGCTTGGAATTTTGTCGCTCGCGAAAATTTACGCGGTAATGATGCTGGTTATGAGTCTGTTGATTTCGATTCCCTACGGACTCTTCATAATCATTTTTGCATTGATCGGCGGAGCCGGAGCCGGACAGCAAGATGGGTTTGCCGGTATCGCAGTAGGCGGAGGCGGAATCATACTCGGACTAGTAGTTATGATAGTTCTCCCGATCATGTACGCTATCCTCGGATTTATTGGGGGCGCAATTGGAGCGCTTATCTATAATATTTTTGCCGGAATGGTTGGAGGAGTAGAAATAGAGGTTGAAAACGTTTAATTGAGTAAATCATATAAAGTCGGCGAACGGCTCGAACTGGTAGTAGAGAAAATTGTTCCGAATGGTTTGGGTATGTGCTTCGCCGAAAACCTCACGGTATTTGTTCCGCTTTCCGTGGCGGGCGATAAACTTTGCGTCGAGATCAAGCAAATAAAGGGAAAAACGGCGTTTGCCCAAATTGAGGAAATTATCGAGGGATCGGGAGAACGTGCAGCACCTCCATGCGAGTACTTTGGAATTTGTGGTGGATGTGACTTTCAGCAGATGTCTTATTCGGCGCAGCTTGAATCAAAGATCGGGATTATTCGCGATTCTTTGACGCGAATCGGAAAAATTGATTTTGCCGGTGAAATTCCGATCATCCCAAGTCCCGAGCAATACGGCTATCGGATTCGCTCGCAATGGCATGCCGATACTCAAGCTCAGAAAATTGGTTATTTCAAGAGGCAATCGCATGAAATAGTTGAAGCCGAAACCTGCAAGGTCTTGGTGAGTGAGCTCGAAGGCAAGCTAAACGAATTGCGTGGTTCGCTCGATTGGGAGGGGTTTTCGTTTAAAGAAATTAACATAGAAGCCGCAGCGGGAAGCTCGGAAACTTCTGTTTATTCGTACGAGCTAGATCCACCGGCCAAAGACATTGAGGCAACAGTAAATGGCGATAAGTTTTTCTTTAACGCGCAAACATTTTTTCAAGGTAATAAATATCTCGTTGAAAGCCTTGTCCGCGAGGCGATCGATGAGTTTGAAGGCGATACTGCGCTTGATCTTTATTGCGGAGTCGGACTATTTGCCGTTCCTTTGGCCAGGAAATTTAGAAAAGTTTATGCCGTTGAAACAAATGAGAGATCTTTAGCCTTTGGGAAACGCAACCAGGAAAATGCCGGTTTGAAAAATATCGAGTTTGTCGGCTCGCGAATAAAATCTTTTGTAAAGGAAATTTCGTTCGAAAACGAGAAATTGGACCTGATCGTGCTCGATCCGCCGCGGAGCGGAGTAAAACAAGGTACGCTTCAAAATATCGCGGAGCTTGGTTCGTCAAATATTTCCTACGTATCGTGCAATCCAACAACACTTTCCCGTGATCTAAGAATTCTCATCGATCATGGATATTCGCTTTCCTCGATCACCGCACTTGACTTATTTCCTCAAACTCATCACGTCGAAACGATCGCCCATCTTTCGCGCACTTAAATAAACTTTTTCGCATCCAATTCGTTAAACCCCAAGAAAGCAAGATTGAATAAAGACCAACTTCTGACTAAACTAATTTTATGGCAAGTAAAAAAACCGAAAACTCCGCAGCGAAGAGCAAATACATTCGCTGCCGCTATTGTGCACAAAGAAACGCGGTACGTGACGGTGCAAAAGCGGCCGCGTCCTGCGGGAAATGTAAGCTTCCGTTATCAAGCGAACCGCACAAAAAATTCGCGGACCTTTCAAAACACGAATATATTCATCCGGCAGACAGCAAAGCGCTAGCAGCACTTCGCGCAATCCCCGGAGTCGATACGGCTCTCAGGAAATTGATCCAGGTTACGGGAGAATCTGCGGTTCGCGTAATGTTTATGGCGAGCGCGGTCAAGGTTACGCCGAAGCAGTGCCCGGATCTGCACGCGAAACTTCAGGTTGCCTGTACGACGCTTGGCGTCGATATGCCGGATATGTTTATCCAGCAAAATCCGATTGTAAATGCGTTTACGACCGGTGTTGATAAGCACATTATCGTGCTTCATTCGGGTTTGCTCGAAAGGCTCAATGATGAAGAGACGCTTGCCGTCATCGCTCACGAAGTCGGGCACATACACGCTGAGCATGTACTTTATTTAACCGCAGCACGCCTTATCGAAGCGCTCGCCAACGTTTCACTTGCGAGGGCGATTCCCGGTTCAGAAATAATTAAGTTTTTGATTTCAGCAGGTATCAGCAGTGCGCTGCTTGCCTGGGCTCGACGGGCAGAATTATCCTGTGATCGCGCCGCACTTCTCGTTACTCAAAATCCGCATGTGATCGGCAGGACAATGATGAAGCTTGGAGGTGGCACAATGGCGTCGAAGATCGACTACGATCAATTTCTCGAACAAGCCCGCGAATTTCAGGAAAATTATGATTCAAACAAACTTGATAAATTTTGGGCTGATATAATTAACGCCGGTCAATCGCATCCGTTTCCAATTTGGCGTGTTTCGGAGATTCTGCAATGGGTAGATAGCGGACAATACGCGGACTTGATGAAAAAGTGAGATCGAGGAAACTTTAAAGCAAATAAAGGGCAAAAATAAAGCCAGCTTTATTTTTGCCCTTTTCGATTAGATCTATGTTTGTAGTATTAACGACAATGCCAAATGCCAAGGATGCGGAAAGCCTCGCACGAGAAATCGTTGAGGGAAAACTCGCCGCCTGTGTTCAGGTTTTACCGCAAATGAGTTCTTTCTATTTCTGGGAGGATAGGGTTGTGTCTGATTCGGAAAACCTACTCTTGATAAAAACGCTTGACGAAAAATTGCCTGCACTCGAAACTTTCATCAACGACCACCATCCATACGACGTTCCGGAAATTGTTGTGCTCGAAGCGGAAAAGATTTCGAAGAGCTATCTGAAATGGATGACGGGATATTTAGAATAATCAGAATCGCAAAATGGGAGACGAAAATACTAAATTGTTTTCGTCTCCCATTCATTTAACCCCAATTGAAACTCGTTTAACTTCTCAGTAGTTGTTTTGCGATTACCAGCCTTTGAATTTCGCTAGTTCCTTCACCGATCGTACAGAGTTTTGAATCGCGCCAGAATTTTTCCGCCGGATAATCTTTGGTATAACCGTATCCGCCATGGATCTGTACGGATTCCTCCGAAACCCTGACAGCGACTTCCGATGCGAAAAGCTTCGCCATCGCAGATTCCTTCGTAACACGCTTGTTGTTATCCTTTAAATATGCGGCTTGCAGGGTCAAAAGACGTGCAGCTTCAATTTGTGTTGCCATGTCAGCGAGTTTAAATTGAATTGCCTGAAACTCTGCGATCGGACGGCCAAACTGCTGGCGTTCCTTTGCGTATTTTACCGCTGCCTCGTAAGCGCCCTGTGCAATTCCTACCGACAGTGAGGCAATTGAAATTCGTCCGCCATCGAGAATTTTCATCGCCTGCAGAAAACCCTCACCTTCGGTTCCCATAAGATTTTCTTTTGGAACATTGCAGTCTTCAAAGACGACGGAAGCGGTTTCCGAAGCGCGCATCCCGGTTTTGTTTTCCTTATGGTCAGAACGAAAACCATCCATCGATTTATCAAAAATAAATGCTGATATTCCCCGATTGCCCCTTTCTTTATCCGTTACCGCGACAGCGACCAAAGTGTTGCAGGTTATTGCGTGAGTAATAAAGTTTTTTGAGCCGTTAACCTTATAGCTGCCGTTTTCCTTAATCGCTGTTGTTCGTGTTCCCGATGCGTCTGAGCCTGCCTGCGCCTCGGTCAATCCCCACGCGCCCCAACTTTCACCCTGCGCTAAAGGGACAAGATATTTTTGCTTTTGTTCTTCTGTTCCGAATGTGTAAATGTGATTTGAACATAGGGAATTGTGAGCGGCGACCGACAAACCAACTGACCCGCAGACTCTCGCGAGTTCCTCAATGATCGTCGAATACTCAATATAGCCCATACCCGAACCGCCATATTCTTCGGGAAAAATAACACCCATCAACCCTAATTCGGCTAACTGTGGTCGTAATTCATCAAAGAAATGCTGAGATTCATCCCATTCCATTACATTTGGCAAAATCTCGCTTTCGGCAAATTCGCGCACACTGTATTTTATCTGTTCCTGTTCTTCGTTTAATTCAAAATTCATATAACAAATCGTTATCCCGCAATAAATTCTCTTTATTAAGACTATCAAAATCAAAACTCGAGCAAAAGCCCAGCAAGTTTGTTTGCGGTTTTGGATTAGATTTTTGGCGTATTCATTTCTACAATTCCAGTATGAATGCACTGCGAATAGAAAAAGACACGCTGATGCTGTCTGATATTGAGACTCCGCGAAGGAATGGAGAGGCGCTGATTCGAGTGTTAAGATCCGGTATCTGCAATACTGATCTTGAGATCATAAAAGGATATGCAGGTTTTGAAGGGACGATCGGTCACGAGTTTGTCGGTATTGTCGAGGAATCACTCGATGCTCCGGGATGGGTTGGAAAGCGAATCGTCGGCGAAATAAATGTCGGTTGCAACGCTTGCGATTGGTGTAGATCCCAAGATGCCCGGCATTGTCCAAACCGCAGCGTATTGGGAATTCTCAATCGTGACGGATGCCATGCTGAATATCTCACGCTTCCCTCTCGAAATCTTCTTGAAGTCCCCCGTGACGTTTCCGATGACGAGGCTATATTCGCTGAACCTCTGGCGGCAGCCTACGGAATCACGGAACAGATTTCCATTTCTAAGGACACAAAAATTGCGGTGATCGGAGACGGAAAACTCGGGATCCTATGTGCTTGGGCGCTGGCTCCAAAAAGCGAGCGACTTTTCCTGATCGGGAAACATTTAAATAAACTTTCGATTGCAGAAAACGAAAACGTTGAAGGCGTAAAACTCGCAGAGGTTTCGAAATTTGGGCGATATTTTGATGTTGTTGTCGAAGCGAGCGGTTCGGAAAGCGGATTTGAAACCGCAATGGATATGGTCAAACCTCGTGGAAAAATTGTTTTGAAATCAACTTTCAAGGGAAAACCGACTTGGGAGGCGTGGCGCGTTGTCGTGGACGAAATCACGATCGTCGGTTCGCGATGTGGAATATTTTCACCTGCTCTAGACCTTTTACAGGATAAGGTATTTGATGTGAGGCGTTTGATATCGGATGAATTTCCACTTTCGGATGGCGTAAAAGCTATCAAAGAAGCCGCAAAACGAGATTCAATGAAGATAATGCTTACGATGGATCCTAAATAGCCCGGCTGCATTTTTATTACGCAGGCCGAAAATTTTGTTGTCAATCTTTGGCTGGCAATTTATACTCTTAAGACGGCGTCCAGAGCGTTTTAATTAATTTCTTATGGAGAAGATTTATGAATTGGGTTTATGAACGGAAGGAAAGTGGTTTTTTATTGGGCAGCGGCTTTTTAGCGAATATTACGTTTGTCTTCCTAGCCATTGTCCTCCATTCCGCAAACGCTCTCGCGCAACCTCCCGAAACCTTCAAGAAGACAAAGAACGAAACGATTTCCCCCGAGCGGCTTTCTTCATCGTTTGCTGAAGTAGCAAAACGCGTAGAACCCGCAGTAGTGAACATTGATACAAAAGGGAAAATTCCCGATATCAAACTCCGCGGAAAAGATTCATCGAGTGAGGATGAAGACATAATGGATTATTTCCGCAGAAGCGTTCCCAGACGACCGAGTTATGCGGTAGGGAGTGGATTTATTGTCGATCCGCGCGGTTACATTATGACGAATTATCACGTCGTAGAGGATTCTGCGAAAATAACTGTTCGTTTGCGGAGCGGGGAAGAATATCAGGCAAAAATTATTGGGGCAGATGATCTTACCGATTTGGCGGTGTTGAAAATTGATGCCGGGAAACTCTTGCCGTTTTTGAGCTTTGGTAATTCTGAAGATATCAGTATTGGAGATTGGGTTCTCGCAATTGGTTCGCCGTTTGGTTTAGAGCAAACCGTTACGGCAGGGATCATTTCGCAGACAAAGCGCGAGACACCGGCGGCTTCCGCATTTCAGAAGTTTATCCAAACCGATGCAGCCATCAATCGCGGCAATTCCGGCGGCCCGTTGGTTGATATGAGAGGTAATGTAATAGGCGTCAATTCACAGATCGCGACTTCGACCGGCGATTATAATGGAATCGGTTTTGCGCTTCCGGCAAATGAAGCCAGTTATGTTTACACGCAAATTTTACAGCACGGCAAAGTAAGACGCGGATTTTTGGGCGTCGCTCTCGATTCTGTTAAAAAGGAATTTGCGGAAGTTTACGGGTTGCCCCAAGCAAAAGGTGCGATCATTACACAGGTTCTCGGCACTGATAGCGCGGCAGGAAATGCAGGTCTGTTAAAGGATGATATCGTTGTTGCGCTTAACGGAATACCGATCGAGAATCATCAGGATCTGATTGCGAGAATTGCTTCGGTTGTTCCGGGTGAATATGTAATGCTTACGGTATTTAGGGAGTTTGGAAAAACTCTCACAAAAAGAACCATCACCGTAAGACTCGGCGAACGCCCGGTAGACGATCTCGGGGCGTCTGATGACTCTAAACGAAAATTGCCAGTTAATTCGACCCCCGTAAACACCACACCTCTTAAGGGACTGACAGTTTCTGAGATCGACGCGGCTAATTCCCGTAAAAATCGGTTTAAAGGGAAACAAGGAGTGATTGTGACAAAGATCGATCCTGAAAGCTATTTGGCCGATGTAAAAGGATCAAACGGTGACGATGCACTAAAGGAGAATGATCTAATTCAAAGATTTAATCGAGCGGAAATTGAAAACGTGAAAGGATTTGAAAAGAAGGCAACTGAATTGAAAGGCGGCTCCGCGGTAGTTTTTCATATTCTACGGTATGATCGACAAAGCGGTCTTTTTAATCCGATGGTGGTGCAGTTCACGGTAAAATAATTTCGGATTGGAATTTGGTGTTAAGGGTTTAGGGTTATAAGATTATTTTCTTATTAAACTCTAAACCCTTGAATTTATTGGTGGCAATTATGACAAAAGCAAAACGAGCAAAAAATACTATGACTACAAAATCGAGAACGGGCGTAAAAAAGTACAACAATTATATCGGCGGAGAATGGGTAAAAAGCTCATCGGGAGAATGGTTTGACAATATTAACCCGGCGGACAGTTCGGACGTTGTAGGACGTTTTCCAAAATCGAATCAGGAAGATGTAGATAATGCGGTCGCCGCTGCGAAGAATGCAGCTACGCGCTGGCGCAGGACGCCGGCCCCGAAGCGGGCAGAACTTTTATTCACCCTCGGTGAGATCCTGAGAAAAAATAAAGATCGTTATTCCAAAGAGATGACCCGCGAAATGGGCAAAGTCTTGAGCGAAACCGGCGGTGACGTCCAGGAAGCGATTGACTGCACCTATTACACAGCGGGAGAAGGAAGACGCCTCCACGGCTATACGACAAAAGCAGAAATGCCAAACAAATATGCGATGTGCGAGCGCCAGCCCGTCGGGATTTGCGGACTCATTACGCCGTTTAACTTCCCGATGGCGATTCCATCGTGGAAACTGATTCCGGCATTGGTTTGCGGAAATACTGTAGTTATCAAATCGGGCGAAGATGTTCCGTTATCAACAATCAATTTAGTTAAAGCGTGCGAAGAAGCGGGAATTCCGAAAGGAGTCGTTAATGTCGTCAACGGTTTTTCAGAACCCGGCGAGGCGCTGGTGAAACATAAGGATGTTCGGCTGATCTCGTTTACCGGCTCAACCGATACAGGAAAGATCATCGCCGAGCAATGTGCCAGAGATAATAAGATAGTATCGCTCGAAATGGGCGGCAAAAACGCGATCATCATTATGGACGACGCCGATATTGATAACGCCGTCGAAGGTTCGCTCTGGGGAGCATTCGGCACTTCCGGACAACGATGTACTGCGTCTTCGCGTTTGTTAGTCCAAAAGAAGGTCTACAAGAAATTCGTCAACAAGCTGGTTGCAAAAGTAAAAACCTTGCGCGTCGGAAACGGTTTGGATACGAAAACGAACGTCGGACCCGTGATAAACCAACAGGCCATGGACAAAATAATGGGCTATATCGAGATCGGTAAGAATGAGGATAAAGCTAAACTTGCGGCCGGCGGAAAACGGCTTAACACCGGTAAATACAAAAAAGGGTTTTTCATTGAACCGACTGTTTTCACAGACGTTTCCCGAAAAATGCGTATTGCAAAAGAAGAGATTTTTGGTCCGGTCGTTTCGGTAATCCCTTTCACGAAATTAGATCAGGCGATCGACATTGTAAACGAAAGCAGCTACGGACTTTCGTCAGCGATCTACACGCAGGATGTTAATCAGGCGTTTTATGCAATTCAGGAACTCTATACCGGAATTTGTTACGTAAATTCAGCCACGATCGGTGCGGAAGTTCATCTGCCATTTGGTGGAACGAAAGGTACAGGTAACGGACACCGCGAAGCCGGAACTCAGGTTCTCGAAATTTTCAGCGAATGGAAATCGATCTATGTTGATTATTCGGGCAAACTCCAAAAGGCCCAGATCGATGAAGTGGAAATATAAGAATAATTAGATTTGTCTGAAATCTTCCAACCTTTTTTCGATATGCGATGGACAAGAAAGTTGGAGTTTTTGATATTCCAATCCACATTTTTTTCAAGTATGACGGTAGTATCAACAAACTTCCAAAATTAATCTTGGGGATCTCCCAGATAACTAGCCCGTTTCGTCTTTAACCCATTGTTTTAATTGGCTTAACTGCAAATGAGGTTTTGGGTTATTAAAACGCCACTCACACTCCTTCAAAAACAGCGGGAAATTGCCTCTTGGCACACCGTTGAATTTTCGCATATGCCGCTTTGCTTGATTCCAGGCGAGATACTTGCCCATTCTGACGCCCGTGCCGACAAAGTTTGTGCCGGTTTCCCAGGCGAATTGATAAACGTCGTTGTCGCCTTTGGTAACTGTCAGTTTTCCCTCATTAGGCGAACCGTCGGCGTTTGTGCCGGTGACGTTGAGAGTTCCGACGCCGCCGATTACGTCACTGGCGGGAACGGCTTTTTCCGTCCCGACCGAGTTCACGCCCCATTCGCCCCGCGTTCCGTCAAGCGAATTGTCCGCGTTGATTTTAAAGATGACCGCACCGCAGCTAGCTCTGATCTATGTTTTAGCCGACAGCGAAACTAAAAATAATACTCTTTGGCTTCAGCCGACGGACGGAAAACAGCCGCAGCAAATCGCCGATCTCGGCGATGAGGAAATTTCTGAATCCGGCGGCTTAGCTGTTTCGCCCGCTGGAAACAGTTTCACCGTCGCCCAGGGCGGCTGGTGGCACGACGCAGTTTTGATAACCGGAATTAAATGAATGTTTGAAAACTTCTCCAGAACCAAATGCTCTAATAATGGATTCTTTGCCGAAAAATCTGCACCATGTGGGATTTTCATTTCCAGAACCATTATCGTAATGATAATGGCAATTACACCATCGCTGAACGCCTCTATTCGAGATTTTTTCATAAGTTAGGTTTCGCATGCTTTTTCCGGCTCGTTAATAGGTTCTGGTTTGTTGGCAATGGAGAGCGCAAAGATATTTCGTTTTAAGGAAGTTGAGTAATACTATCGCCAATCATTTCCATTAACTTATTGGCTATTTCTCTTAAAACTTGCTTGTGTCGTTTTCGAATTTTGTCGAAACCGCGTAAAATTATCGAAAACAAATTAAATAAAAATCTTTCGGAGAGAATATGAAAATTGGTTTACCAAAAGAAGTAAAGGATAACGAATACCGTGTAGGTTTAACACCGGCCGGCGTTCAAGCGTTGAGCGATGCAGGGCATACACTTTTTGTCGAGAGATCGGCAGGTGATGGGTCAGGATTTGAAGATTCAGCTTACGTTGATGCCGGCGCGAAGATATTGGATACGGCAGATGATATTTGGAACGAAGGCGATATGATCGTCAAGGTCAAGGAGCCGGTTGCTCCGGAATATTCCCGCATGCGCGAGGATCAGCTTTTGTTTACCTATTTGCATCTAGCTCCCGAATTTGAATTAACGAAGCAATTGATGGAACGCAAAGTTATAGGCGTTGCTTATGAAACGATCACGGATAAGAAAGGGCGTTTGCCGCTTTTAACTCCGATGTCGGAAGTTGCCGGTAGAATGTCGGTACAGGTCGGTGCGACGTATCTGGAAAAAATGAACGGCGGACGCGGGATTCTTTTGGGAGGAGTTCCGGGGGTTCCGGCGGCAGATGTCGTAATTATAGGCGGCGGAGTAGTTGGAACGGAAGCCGCAAAAATGGCTATCGGGCTTGGTGCTCACGTAACGATCATCGATCGTGATCTTGATCGCTTACGACAACTTGATGATATTTTCTTGTCGAAAATTCAAACGCTCGCATCGAGCCGTTATCAGATCGAAGAAGCAATTTCGCATGCGGATCTGATTATCGGTGCGGTTTTGGTTGTCGGTGCTGCCGCTCCGAAACTCGTAACAAGAGATATGCTCAAAGTAATTCCAAACGGTGCGGTATTGGTAGACGTAGCCGTTGATCAGGGCGGATGCTTTGAAACGACAAGAGCGACCACGCACTCAAATCCAACATATTACGAAGAAGGCGTTCTGCATTATTGCGTTGCAAATATGCCCGGTGCGGTGCCTCGCACTTCGACTTTTGCCCTAACCAATGCAACCTTGCCTTATGCTTTGGATCTTGCAAATAAAGGATTTGAGAAAGCAATTCAAGATGATAAGGGTTTAGCTGAAGGCGTAAACACCTTTGACGGTAAATTAACATACGAAGCCGTTGCAACGTCCCAGGAGTTGGAATATACGCCGCTCGAAAGTTTGGTCGATGGACTTGTCGCGAAAGCGACTAACTAAAGTTAAAATTCAAGGATTAAGGTTTAAGATTCAAGGTTCAAGGTTTAAGGTTTAAGGTTTATGATTCAAGATTCAACATTCAAACTTAGAGGGATGCGAAATTTTGAATCTTGAACTTTAAATCTTAAAATCCAATAAAATGTCTGCAAAAATAAGGATATTCGCAGTAATTTATATCTCTATTATTGCAGACATTGTTATTTTAGCTGAAGTAAAAAGCGCGCCGTGTTTACTAAAATTCAGCGGTCGAATTCCGTATCTTGATAAGATCGCACACTTTCTTTTGATGGGCGATTTTTTTGCGGATAATTATTTTTGGACTTTGACGAAAATCAGTAGCTCCAAATATTTTTTAAGAGCATAACTTGCGGGGTTTTAATTCTCGTATCAAGCATTCTTAATTTTGCTCGATCTTAGTCAACATAACGGTATCGGTGAGAAGCTTTCCGCTCACAACTACAACTTGTTTACCGTCTTTTGATTGAGAAACATCGATCACGGCATCGGGTTTTACGGACAAAAACGGTCTTGGATCGCCTCCTGAAACCGGTTGGATCCAGACTGTCGAAGCGGATTCTTTGCCGGTTTCGTTTGCACGGTAAAGCAAGCCTTTCCCGTCTATCGTCCATTTAAGAAATCTTATCGGTGATATGTCGAAAACGGTTGAAGGTTCGTCGGTCTCAAACGGACGGATTCGAACTTTTCGTTTTTTGTCCTTTTCATCATAAAATATATAAGCGAATCGTTTGCCGTCCGCTGATATAGCGGTTAAACCCTCGCCAACCAGAGGGAATTCTTTTATTTCTCCGCCCATTAACGGAACCTCTCCGATAGCTTTTTTCTCTTCCCTGTTCCATATAAAAAAAACAGTTTTTTTGTCATTAAGGAAACTGTGTGAAATTATTCTGCCCTCAACCGGAGTCAAATTTTGAGGATCGCTGCCGTCATTTTCCATCCGCCAGATCTTTCTTTCGCCGGTTCGTTCGGATAAAAATATTATGTAACGTCCATCGGGAGTTACAAAGGGATTAAAATCTGTCGAATCGTTCGGCGTAAGCTGTTGAGGATTACTACCATCGGCGTTCACTATCCAAATATGCGGACGATTATTGTCTTCCGCATCATAAACTATTTTGCCGTCGGGTGTAAAAACTGCGGTCGAATAAATATTATCTTCTTTAAAAAGTTGTTTTTCCTGAATCGATTCGCCTTCCGCAAAAATCGAAATATTGTTCGAAGAATGTCTCTGGGCTGTAACGATCGTTTCGACGTCATCACTCACGCTGATTCCAAAATATGCGTTTAGATCGTTGGTGATTCGTGTTTCTTTTCCGTCTGAAATTGAAACGTAATAAATCTGAGGTAAATTTGAAATCGAATCGACTGCGTTGACTACCAAACCGCTTTTGTCTTTGAGAACGGCGATTTCGTTGATCCTCGGTTTACGCAACGGAATAATTACACGCTCTTTGCCGCCACTAGAAGAAATTTCCACTAATGACCAATATTCCTCGCCCTTAATCAATTCAAATTTGATAAAAAAGATTTTTGTCCCATCTGCCGAAAATTGCGGGTCACGGTAAATTTGTCTTGCCTCGGTTGATAATATCTCAACTTCATTACCGCCGTCGGAAGCGGTTGCAGAAAGAAGCTGCATTTTTTTACCGTAGCGGACATATAAAACTCTCTCTCCATCGGGCGAAAGTGAGCCAAGATCATTTACGTTTTCGACAATTTTACGTGGCGTCCCCCCTAATGAAGAGGTTCTGTAGAGCGTTCCATGATCCGCGTCGCGTTCCGCAGTGATGTAATAGATCTGACTGCCATCTTTTGAAATAGATAATCCGCCCCAGAAAAAAACTGGTTGCGGCGGCAGCAGCTGAAGTGCGTTTTTATCTTCGACGTTCCTGATCCAGAGGCTTCTTTCTTCATTATCTTCGATCGTATTGTAAGCTACCGATTTTCCGTCCGGAGAGATATGTGCATAAACGACATTATTGGATTGCGAAAGTTTACGAAGAGTCAGGTTTTGAAAGCTTACGGGCGATCGCGGAGTTTCTTTTGTAAAA
Source organism: Pyrinomonadaceae bacterium (assembly GCA_041746475.1). Lineage (GTDB taxonomy): Bacteria > Acidobacteriota > Blastocatellia > Pyrinomonadales > Pyrinomonadaceae > Aridibacter. Next base: position 16,428 of record JBGTGX010000048.1, read on the forward strand.
AGATAAAATCCGAATCCGACAGCAAGAAAAATCATTAATAATAAAGGGACAAAGATTCGTTTTTGGAAAGCTGAATCTTTTTTTTGTACAAATCCGGGCGCACTGTTAACGATTGTGTCTCCGGCTTCGACAGCGGCTTTAATTTCTTCGAGAATAACGCGGACTTCGTGCATCGTCTGAAAACGCCGGCTGGCGGATTTATGCAGGCAACGCACGATCAAGCGCGAAAGCAGAAAGGGTGTATCTGGTTTAATGTCCGAGATCGCAGCCGGTTCTTTGGTCAAAAGTTCGCTGACAATTGCGGCGTAGCTTTCGCCTTTGAAAGGCCTTTCGCCCGTAATCGCTTCATACATTACGATTCCGAAACTAAAAATGTCGCTGCGGTTGTCAATTCGTTCACCTTCGGCCTGCTCAGGCGACATATAAGACGGCGTTCCCAAAATTTGTCCGGGCTGAGTCAAACTCAAAGTCGAAGATTCATCCGTTACTTTTTTTGGATCGATCTGTGCCAGACCGAAATCGAGAATTTTTGGTACACCTGCCGATGTAATCATTATATTTCCGGGTTTAATGTCCCGGTGAATCACTCCTTTTTCGTGCGCGTGCGAAAGTGCGTCAGCCAGATCACCAAACCATTCGAGAAACAGTTTTAAACTCAATCCGTGTTCGGGGATCAGGGAGTCGAGCGTTTTCCCATCAACATATTCCATCGTAAAGAACGGCTGTCCATTGATTTCTTCAACCGAATAAACGGTAGCGACATTCGGATGATTAAGTGTCGCGGCTGCTTTTGCCTCGGTTTGAAATCGCATTAGATATGTGCGATTTCCCGATAAAGAAATCGGTAGAGCCTTTAATGCGACGAGGCGATCAAGCCTTAATTCTTTTGCCAGATAAACCTCGCCCATACCGCCCGAACCGATGTGCGAAATTATTTGAAATTGTCCGAGGGTTTGACCGCTTAGATTTGTTGATTTTATTTCGGAAAAAAATGAGGGAGAATCTTTAAGTGCGTTTCCTGAAATAAAATTTATACCTTCCGCGTCAGCTGCCAAAAGAGATTCGACTTCCGTTCGCAATATTTTATCGTGAGCACACACGTTATCGAGATAGTCCTTTCGCTTGCCCGATTCGATCTCAAGCGCGGAATTGTAAATATCAGTTACTTGTGCCCAAAACTCAGGAGTCATTTTAATTTTTATTTAATTCACGATAAAGCCACGCTCGCGCCGCCCTCCAATCACGGCGAACCGTACGCACCGAAATTTCGAGCGTTTGACCAATTTCGTCTTCGCTCAGACCGCCAAAGTATTTTAATTCGACAATTTGTGATTGACGCTGGCTCAAATCAGCAAGATCTTTCAGGGCTTCATCGAGTGCAACCAGATCAAATGGCTGTTCTGGCGAAACGACCAACGTTTCTTCAAGTTCGATCTTCTGCACCTCACCGCCGCGTTTTTTGCTCTTTCTGGCACGAGCGGAATCTACCAGAATGCGTCGCATTAATTGTGCCGAGATCGCAAAAAAATGATTTCTATCCTGCCATCTAATCTGACTCGAATCGATTAGCCGAAGATACGCTTCATTGACTAAATCACTTGTTTGCAAAGTGTTTCCGGGTTTTTGGCCATACATATAATGCTTCGCCATACGATAAAGTTCGTTGTAAACAAGCGGCATTAAATCATCCAAAGCGCCTTTTTTCCCATCTCTCCATGCCAGAAGCAAGTGGGTAATTTGTTGTGTCCGGGGCTGACTCATACCGTTTATATTCCAAAAATTGTTTTCTGAGGATCGATCTTTATTAGTTTGAAAATCTTAACATAAGTTCCGATCTCAAATTAATTTCTTGTCCTGTAGACAATGCTGCTTCCGTCTTTAAAGATACAGCAGATTATTTGACGAAATACTTTGATAAATTCTTTTAACGAAAAACGCGAATAATTTGTTTACAAACACGCCGGATCATTTTGGACCGAGAAAAAATAGGAACAATTTGAAGGAGTAAGTCTGTGGCAAAGTATCGAAATAAATTACCGCAATTATCTGACAAAGTATTTCTGACCGATGGAGGAATTGAAACGACACTTATTTTTTCTTGAAGGCTGCGAACTTCCCGATTTCGCCGCTTTTTATCTTTTAAGAACCGACGAAGGAATTAAAGCAGTTCGCAAATATTTCCGCAATTATGCGAGTATCGCCAAAAATTATGACACGGGATGTATTCTCGAAAGTCCGACGTGGCGGGCAAGTCCTGATTGGGGAAAGAAATTGGGATATTCCGAAATCGATCTGGCTGAAAGCAATCGCCGGGCTATCGACTTATTGCACGAAATTCGCAATGAATTTGAGAACGGAAAGAACCAAATCGTGATAAGCGGTTGTGTAGGACCGCGTGGCGACGGATATGTCGCGGCAGATCTAATGTCTGCCGAACAAGCCGAAGAATACCATTCAAGACAAATCGAAACTTTCGGCGATACTGTTGCTGATATGGTTACGGCAATAACGATAAATTATGCTGAAGCAGCGATTGGTATTGCCCGATCAGCGAAAGCGGTTGGGATGTCGGCAGCGATAGCATTTACAGTTGAAACAGACGGAAATCTGCCGACCGGGCCGACGCTCAAAGATGCGATTGAGAGTTTTGACAAAGCCACCGGAAATTATCCCGCTTACTATATGATAAATTGTGCGCACCCAACGCTTCGACCAAAAGCCACGAAGAACTAAACGAAAGTGTAGAACTTGACGAAGGAAACCCGGCAGAATTAAGTCGTCAATATCGCCATTTGCAAAGGTAAATTAATGAACTTAAATGTGCTTGGCGGTTGTTGTGGAACGGATCATCGCCATATTGAAGAGATTTGCAAGGTATTTCTTGTTCGGGCGTAAGCAAAACCCACTACGCAAAAATCATCCGCGAAATTTGTTCAAATAAATTTTGCGGATTTTTGTTTGACGGCGAAATTCTATTTTCAAAAAACATCTTTCTCTTTGTCCTGTTTTTGAGACGATTTCCGTCTTTATAAATGAGGGCGAAAAATGCTCTCAATATTTATACTTTCTGAAAAACAATGCGGCAAATTTGTCGGGAAACACCAGCCGCTTGTAAATAATTTATTTAAGGAGCAATAAAAAAATGTTTGTGAGATCTATATTCGATACAAACCCTAAATGGGAAGGGAAAGCGAATCAATTTGTAAAAACAGGCACGCTGTCCGTTAAAAGTCAGGTAGTCGATATCATTCTCTTGGCATTCAGCACAGACCCTGTGGCACGGTGGATGTATCCGAATTCACAGCAATATCTGGAGACTTTTCCGAATTTTATCAGATTATTTGGCGGAAAGGCTTTTGAGACGGGAAGTGCATATTACGTTGACGGTTTTCAGGCGGCATCTTTATGGCTTTCGCCGAATGTCAGCCCGGACGATAGTGCGCTGATAAACTTGTTTGAAACCACCGTTCACTGCGATATCCGCGACGAGTTGTTTTACATTTTTGAAGAGATAGAAAACTTTCAACCGAAAGAACCGCATTGGTACCTTCCGATGATCGGGACGGATCCGGCAAAACAAGGCAATGGCTATGGTTCGATACTGCTGCAGCACGCACTTTTCAAATGTGATCGGGAAAATATGCCGGCTTATCTGGAATCTTCTAATCCGCAGAATATCCCGCTTTACGAACGCTTTGGTTTCAAAGTGCTTGGAGAAATTCAAGCCGGTTCATCGCCGCCTCTTTTTCCGATGCGACGCGAATCGCGCGAGAAAATTTCCGCTTATGACGTGGAATCCCACAAAAATAATTAAAAAAGGAGAAAAGCTAAATGTTAGACACAATAGTAAATAAAGAAGTTAAAACCAACGCGCCGCAATACGATTATCGTGAAACTATCGTGGCATCGCAGAGAGTGAATTGGAACATTGAAGACATTATAGGCGGGGATAAAACGCTTGATTTTTCAAAGCCGTCTATGCCCGAATCTCTGGCGCGGGTCAGTAAAATGTCTTTTCTGAACGCCGATGAAAAACGAATCTTAAACCAGATCAGAGGACATGCCTATTTAAGTATCTTCGGTTTGGTTGAGGAATTCATTTTGCCGTTCGTGCTTGATCACGTTCGGCCGTCCCTCGATCAAGACGATTACCGGGTCCGCGCGTTTTTGCAATTCGCCGGTGAAGAAGCAAAACATATCCAGTTATTTAAACGCTTCAGCGAAGAATTCCAAAACAATTTCGGTTCGGAATGTGCGGTCATCGGTCCGCCGGGCGAAGTTGCTAAAGCGGTTTTATCACATCAGCCTTTGGCAGTCGCTCTCGTCATTTTACATATTGAATGGATGACGCAGAGTCATTTCGTCGAAAGCATAAAAGACGATCAGCAGCTTGACGCCCAATTCAAAAGCCTGCTGAAACATCATTGGATGGAAGAAGCGCAACACGCCAAACTCGATACGATGATGGTCGAAGCGATCGCCGAAGGAATGAGTGCGGATGAAATAAAAAATGCGGTTGACGAATATTTGGAAATCGGCGGTTTTCTTGATGAAGGGTTGAAACAACAGACGCTCTTCGACCTCGACGCATTCGAAAATGCGACAGGCCGTAAATTGACGGACGGCGAGCGCGAAGAGTTTATCAATATCCAGCATCAGGCGAATCGCTGGACTTATCTGGGAACGGGCATGACGCACCCCAAGTTTCTGCAAACACTCGAGGATTTAAATCCTGAACAAAGGATGAGAATCGAAGATGTTGCTCCGGTCTTTTCCTGAGCAAATTTTAATTAAATACAAATACGAAATAATAAGGAGATATTTTTATGCAAGAAGCAACAATAGAAAAAACGATTGTCAACGGTGTAAATGTTGACGAACTTGACGAAACGATCGAAGCCGTCAAACGACAGCCGGAGCTTGCGGAATTACAATTTCGCGCTGATAACGAATGGATCACCGGTGCACATAATCGCACGATCATAAACGAAGTTTACGGTGCGGGACAGGAACATTTGCGGGAAAAGGAATTTGTACTTGAAAAGGACGAACCTGCATTTCTTCTCGGAACGGACAAAAGTGCAAATCCGGTCGAACATCTTTTAGCGGCTTTGGCGGGATGTCTGACAACAACGCTCGTTTATTTCGCAGCGGCGGAAGGCGTTGAATTGGATGAAGTGACATCCAGATTTGAAGGCGATGCGAGTGTTTTGGGATTTCTTGGAATTGATGAAAATACACGAATGGGCTGTGAAGAAATTCGCGTTACGTTTGACATCAAATCCGAGGCTCCAAGAGAAAAAATTCAGGAACTCGTCGAACTTGCCAAATCGCGTTCCGGAGTTTTTGATATGTTGACCAACAAAACACCGGTTTTGGTTCAACTGGCTTATTGAGAACCTGAAATGAAAAATTAAAGCTGTTTGAAAACTCGAAATAGGACGCCAAAGGCGACCAGCAACAACTGAGTAATCGTTACTCGTTTTCAGCGAGCGGTAAATTTGTCATCTGCCAGGCTATAGTGTTGGTCATCTTCGATGACAATACAAAAATTTTCGAGTTTTCAAACACCTTTCTTCGTTTTCTTCGGTCAATCTGAAGACAAGCAAGAAGGAGAAATTCTATGAAAACAAAACAAGAAATATCAACAGAAATAAATATGCCGATCAAACAGATTGAAGTAAACGGAACAAACTTGGCATATATTGAAAAGGGGATCGGCGAACCCGTGGTTTTTATTCACGGAGCGGTCAGCGATTTTCGCACCTGGCTTGAACAATTTGACGAGTTTTCGAAGTACTATAGAGTTATTTCATACAGTCGCCGGTTTCATCAGCCGAATAAAGATCCCAATGACTATTCTGTTTATTCACGCGCTTTGCACTCATCTGATCTGGTTGAATTCTTAAAAGCGCTTAACCTCAAAAAAGTCCATCTTATCGGGCATTCTTATGGAGCATCAATTGCTCTTATGGCGGCACTTGATAATCCCGGCCTCGTCGGCAGTTTGGTTCTGGGCGAACCGAGTCCGTTTACCGGAATTTTAAGCGAAGAAGGAATGTCGCTTTTGTCCGAACAAAAATCAGGATTTGATGAAGCGATCCGTCTGGCACAAAATGGCAATCGCGAATCAGCCGTCAGACAATTTCTAAACGTCATAGTCGGAATAGATATTTTATGCCTGCTGCCGGAAGAACATCGTTCAGTCGTTTTGGAGAATGCTGAAACTCTGCTTCCTATGCTCGAAAATTATTACGATTCACCTTCAGTAAGCTGTGTGAACTTAAAAAAAATAGGGGCTGACCCAGATAACACGTAAAGTGTAGTATTAGGGCAGTATGAGAAAGAGCAGATTGGGTCGAGTAAAACAGAACAAGTTGATAGAACATTTTGTTGCAGGAACAACAGCCCGATGTGCATCTGATCTGGTAGGTG
>JBGTGX010000049.1:0-18065 GCA_041746475.1 Pyrinomonadaceae bacterium
GCCTCGATCAACAAGCCATTCCGATTCCTCAAGGGTGTATACCCCGTTGCAAATCTTGGCGTAGCGATAAAGGAAAAAATCCCCTTCTGAGGGTCACCCGAATCTGCAAACTGCAAATAGCGCGAAAGTAAATTTCCTTCGGCCTCAGCTTTGGGAACCACCCGTTTTTCAAAATGTTCAGACATCCAGTCACTGAGATACGGCGAAATCTCATTGTGGTGAGCAAATTCATACGTTATATTGTAACGGAAATCAGCCCCGTCAGTAACGTGGCAATCGATGAAGAAATCGGGTCGCCATTCATTCCAAAGCTTTAACCAGGCAACAGTTTCCGGTGTGTCGGCTTTCATATAATCTCGGTTTAAATTTTGATTTGCCGAATTTGCACGAAAGCCCGTTTCCTCTGGGCCGTTTTGATTGATCCGATTATACTTTGAGAAAAGCTCGTGACCATCAACGTTGTAAATAGGCACAAACAAAATAATTACATCGTCAAGTAGATCGATACGAGTTTTTGTTATGGCGATGTCGCGTAAAAGAGCCAGCCCTGCGTCTTTGCCGTCTGACTCACCCGAATGAATTGCCGCCTGAATAAAAACAATCGCCTTGCCGCTTTTTTTTGCAGACTCGGGGTCAAACGCTAGGTTTTTTGACGCGACAAGAAGAGGTAAGTCCCTTCCTTCACTACTTTTACCAAAGGTTTTATAAACTATTAGTTCTGATGACGCGTCCAATCGATTAGCGAATTGCAGGGTCTCGCTGTAGCGCGGGGTTTTCGCATAGTTATGTTTTTCAGCGAAAGTCTCCCACGCTCGGGGAATGTTTCCGGAGTTGCTCTGAGGAACGGAGTTATTTGGGAAGAGGGATGTTATAAAAAGCCCCGCTGATAATAGCGTTCTGATCGATCTATAATTTATCATTTTGGAGTTTCTGAAATAGCCGGAATATTCTTTTAGCATGTTGCTAAAATTGAAACTTTACCACATTATTTAACTGTAAATTTTTAGGGCGCTTATTTTGAAGTTTTAAAAACTAATTATTAAGTAAATATTCCCTTTTCAATTTGACTCAGCGTGTGATATAAATGTTAGTCAAATCTAAGATTTAGCGATTATTTTTCGCTATGTCTTGTCGATTCGATATTTGTTGTGTTTTCTAGGGAGTTTTTATTGACAATAAATACCGTTTCGTGTACAAAACTTGTTAAAGTTCTATTTAGAAATTATTTGAATAAACGCGATACGAATTAAGAGGAGAAATATGAATATCAATACATGGAATAGGAGAGCACTCTCGTTGTGCTTGATGGTTGCTGTGTTCGCAACATACTCAATCAATACTCTGGCAACTTCACCTAAGGTAGCTGGAGAAATTATTGTTTCAGGCAAATCGTTAGGGGACAGCACCTCAGTTTTGGTTAACGGAAGTTCGATCGAAAGTGGAAGTTCTCTATTTTCATCCAGTACGATTGTCACCCCGGAAAACGCAGATGCCGTAGTTAACGTTGGTAAAATTGGGCGTGTTCAAATCGCTCCAAGCACCGATCTCAAGCTGAACTTTGACGACGCTTCATTTGGAGGCATCCTTTCGAAAGGTAAAGCTACGATCTTAACAGCTTCACAATCGGAAAACGTCGAAACGATATTTGGTGTTGGCAATATGGGCACATTGAAATTGGCTCCTAATACGAGCGTTGCTTTGACCGTTTCCAATAATGGCGTTTCCGCTCAACTTCTCGCCGGTGCTATAACTGCGATGAATGCAACAGGGAATATCGCTGTAACCACACCAAATGGTAAGACCGTGAATCTTACTTCTGGTGCTACGGTCACCACTCAAGATGACGACAATGATGGTGGTGGAAATGCGTGGATTTTGTGGGCGTTGGTCTTTGGTGGAGCTGCTGCAGGAATTATTATTGCGGCAACCACGAATAATAACCGAATCGCGCTTGGCGGCGGCGGCACGGTAGTTAGCCCAAATAGATAAAGTTTAATAATTTGCCTTTCCTAAAACCTAGTACTCTAGTATATTAGGAAAGGCTTTATACTATTGAATTAGTATAATAATCAGGAGGATATTTTATAAAATGCTCGGCAAAAATCGGATAAATAAATTTATTACAACGCTCAGTGCGGTTGCTATGCTCATGGCGTACTCGTCATTTGCAATTGCGGCACCCGCAAATGGGGATGGTGAAATAACCGTTTCAGGACAAGTAACAGTAAACGGACAACCAGCAGTTTCAAATTCAACGTTGGTTTCCGGAAGCACCATTACGACTGGTGCTGATTCATCGGCTACAATCTCACTTGGATCCAACGGTAAAGTTGAACTTTTACCGGATGCTTCGGTGACCCTGAAGTTTACGGATAGTAGTATCGTCGCGATGCTTCAATCCGGCAAGATCAAGGTCTTGAATTCTGCGGGAATTGGTTCGACGGTAAGCACGCGAAGTGCGACTGTTATTGGAGACGCTGGTCAATCAAATAGCTATACGGTTGACGTGGGATGCTCGGATGAGATCGCCTGTTCGCAAACATATGTTGAGACCGCTTCGGGATTGGTTACTCTAAAGAGTTCTGACACTGTAAAGCAGGTTGTTGCAGGTACGAACGCTGCGTCCGGTAACCTTCCGCAAACAGGTTGTAAACCATGTATGCGTCCGGGTTCTGCTCTACCTCTTCCGGTTGCCGGAATTGGCAGCGGTGCGCTAGTCGCAATTTTGGCAGCGGCCGCTGGTATTGCAGCAGCTGCGATTTTCTTCGGTAAAGAGAATGAAGTCACGACAAGTGGCGGAGTGATTATAGTTAGTCCGATCCGCTAAATTTGGGTTTTTCGATTAGTTATGCGGGTTATGTTATTAGAAATAACATAACCCGCATAACTTTGTAGATGCTTGTGAATTATTTAACAAAACTATAAATTTTCTAACTTATTTTGAATTATGCATATTGCAGTTATTGGAACCGGATACGTTGGATTAGTAACAGGTGCGTGCTTCGCCGAGTTCGGAGTTGAAGTGACGTGTGTAGATGTAGACGAAAATAAAATTTTTGGTCTCAACAATGGCAAAATTCCTATCTATGAACCCGGATTGGATACGATTGTCAAGAAGAACGTGGACGCAGGTCGGCTTCACTTCACCACAGATGTAGCCTCCGCGGTAAAGCAAGCGCTGGTTATTTTCCTTGCGGTTGGAACACCGCCGAAGGAAGATGGATCTCCCGACATGAGTTTTTATCAATCTGCGGCAAAGGACATCGCGGAATCGATGAATGGGTACAAAGTGCTTGCTACAAAATCTACCGTTCCCGTTGGTACCGGTGAGTGGTTAAGGGGATTCGTAAATGAGAATCAAAAAACTAAAACTAATTTCGGCGTAGCATCAAACCCGGAATTTTTGCGCGAAGGTGCGGCAATCGAAGACTTCATGCGACCCGATCGCGTGGTTATTGGGAGTAACGAAGAAGATGCTATCGCGATAATGACGGATTTATATCGCCCTTTGTATTTAATCGAAACTCCGATAGTAATAACTTCGCTTGAAGCAGCGGAGCTTATCAAATATGCCGCAAATGCATTTCTCGCAACTAAAATTACGTTTATCAATGAAGTTGCGAATTTATGCGACGCAATTGGTTGCGATGTCCATGACGTTGCCCGGGGAATGGGTATGGACAAGCGAGTTGGAACTAAATTCCTACATCCCGGACCAGGGTATGGCGGGTCATGTTTCCCCAAAGATACCCGTGCGCTAACCACGGTTGCCGACAGTTATGGAGTCGAAACATTGATTGTTGACGCTGTAATCGAAGCCAACGAGCGGCAACGAGGCGCGATGATTCCGAAGATTGAAAAACTCGTTGGCGATTTAAATGGAAAAGATATTGGGGTTTTGGGACTTTCCTTTAAGCCAGAAACCGATGATATGCGTGAGTCGCCTGCAATTGATATCATTAAGGAAATGCAGTTACGGGGAGCTAAGATACGTGCATTCGACCCGGTCGCAATGGAAGAAGCTAAACACGAACTACCCGATATTGAATACGCTGCAAACGAATATGAGGCGATCAAAGGTGCCGACGCTCTCGTCATAATTACAGAATGGAATCAATTTCGAGCGCTCGATATGGAAAAGGTCAAGCAATTGCTAAAAGAGCCTAAGATCGCGGACTTGCGAAACATTTACGAACCGGAAGATATGCGGGCCTTGGGTTTTGAATACGTAGGCGTTGGCCGCTAAAATAAAAAAATCTAGGCAGCTCCTTTAATAAAGTATGTCCATCACAACAAAATGTCTTGTTACCGGAGGTGCGGGATTCATAGGCTCGAATCTAGCCGACGGACTAATTGCCCAAGGAGCGGAAGTCGCAATTATAGATAATTTTGTGACAGGTTTTCGCGAAAATCTAGATGAAATTACCGGCGATTTTCAGTTTGTCGAAGGTGATCTAAACGACGATGCGTCCTTAGAGAAGGCACTTGCCGGGGTTGATATAGTATTTCACCAAGCCGCGCTGCCAAGCGTACCGAGATCGGTGGATGATCCTCAGGAAACTCATCAAGCCTGTGTTAATGGAACCTTTAACCTCCTTATAAAAGCAAAAGAATTTGGTGTCAAGCGTTTTATTTATGCGGGATCGAGCTCTGCTTATGGCGATCAGATCGTATTGCCAAAGATTGAAACAATGCGCGCTGAGCCGCTTTCTCCATATGCCGCCGCGAAATTAATGGGAGAACATTATTGTTCCGTTTTCTACAAAGTTTACGGAATGGAAACCATTTCGCTGCGTTATTTTAATGTCTTTGGCCCTCGTCAAAATCCCGCTTCCTTTTATTCGGGAGTTATTTCGCGATTTATTGATGCCTTGATGAGAGGGGAAACTCCGGTAATTTATGGGGATGGTGAACAATCGAGAGATTTTACTTATATTGCAAATGTCGTAAACGCCAATATCAAAGCGGCACAAACTAATAAGGGCCTCGGAGAAGTAATGAACACCGCCAACGGAGAACGCATCACGCTTAACGAACTTCTCGGGGTTTTGAAAGAAATTACTGGAAACCCCGACACTGTTGCGGACTATCAGGAGCCGCGAATAGGTGATGTAAAACATTCCCAGGCTGATAATTCCAAAGCTGTAGAATGTTTTGGCTACGAGAAACTGGTCGACCTTGAAGAGGGATTGAAGGAAACTATAGACTGGTGGAAAAAAAGTCGCTTTGCTAAATAGAACAATTGGGAATTTTCGAATTAAAAAATGAATGGCTGCCAAGCGTAATAGGCCGCCATTCATTTTTTTAATCCAACTCAGCTATTATTCACCACGCGGCGCCGGCTTCGGCATAGCTGCATTTGAAAACCGAGGAAGCAATTCATCTCGCATCGCAAGTTCATAAACGCCAGCAGCAACCAGTGCAGCAGTCGCTTTTACATCATCTTCAACGATCCGCTCATACGTATCCAGATTCGTATGCCAAGTGTAAGTAAAATACTCGATAGGGTCTTGTATGGCACCAATTCCCGGCAAGCCGGCGTTATTAAACGAGGTATGGTCGGACCCGCCGAGACCACGACTACTGGTACTCCCCGCTCCTTCGAAGTTGAGATCCTTAAACGGTGCCGCTAATGCATCGTTCAAAATCTTTCCGCCTTGATCAGGTCCAAAAACGGTCCAACCCCTTACGCGCCCCGTTCCTGAATCGACATTAAAATATCCACCAAACTTATTAAATGCAGGTTTAGGATTTTCGGCACTGCCAAAATGCTTTTCGACATAGGCCCGCGATCCGAGAAGTCCCTGCTCTTCACCCGACCAGAGGGCAACCCGTATCGTACGTTTTGGCTTTACACCGATTGCTTTTAGAATTCGTGCAGCTTCCATCATTATCGCGCAGCCAATCCCATTGTCGGTTGCACCGGTCGCGGCGTGCCAGGAATCAAGGTGTCCGCCAAGCATAATGACTTCATCTTTGGTTTTCCCGGTGCCTGCAATTTCCCCGATGGTATTGTAGGCAGTCTTTCCTTGCGGATAAAACGTGTTCTTGATGTAAAACTCAAGCCTGACGGGTTTTCCGTCCTCTAACAGTCTCCAAATTCTTCCATAGTCTTCGTTTCTTAGAACTACAGTTGGCGGGGTATCAGCCGGATCAGCGTTTCTATTTCCAAACGCGCGGATTATACCGTGACGCATCCCGGCATCGTTAACCCGAATTGCGGGCTTATTTTCGCTCAAAAATTCATTTATCCGCCCCGCAAGTTCGCGGAAATTCATTGGAGTTACGCTCGGCGTCGGGCAATCGGGGCGAGCCGGTGCGTTGCCGCCTCCGCCACGATTCGCGAAAATATCATCAGGGCGTCGCAACGGCGACGGTGTGAAATCAACTCCCGGACTCGCGGGACTTCCAAAAAGCACGATGTTTCCGCGAACTTTATCCCCCATTCCATCTAGATAAGTCGTAAGCTCTTCCTTTGTCGGCAACCGCATACAGCGTGGATCGTCGCCGTTTGGTTTGCGTGGAATATCAACCTTTACGGCATCTTTAGATACGATCCCATTGGTGCCCGGCGTCCAGGCCAAAACTTCGAACGTCAAATTATCTCTAACAGGAGAAACGATCGCACCCGTCGCGCGGTCGTTTGTCCACCCCGAACTCCCAAAATCCCACGGTTCCATGTCAACCCGGTCAAATCCCCATTTTTTCATCTGTCCCATTGACCATTTCCCCGCATTTTCGAGGTTTGGAGTGCCGGTAAGACGCGGTCCGTAAACATCCGTGAAATAATGAAGCGTATTCATGATCTGCGAGTTTTCCATCGCTTCTTTACGAATTTTGGCAACAATTTCATCCGTTAAAACCGGGGATTTCGCAGACGCTACCGGAGCGGCCTGTAAGATAATTGCAAGCACAAAAATTAACGCTGAAAGTCTCTTGAATCTAGTCATATTTTCCCTTCCTAATTTATTCGATTTCTTCTCTCATTTTACGCAAACTCTCTGTATAGGGTTTCCGCGCCACTCCCTTTTCCGTGATAATGGCGTCGACAATATCATTTGGCGTAACATCAAACGCAAAATTTCCGACATCGATTCCGTCCGGAGCAAGTTGAATGTCTTTGAAGTGTGTCACTTCCCTGACATCTCTTTCCTCGATCGGAATGTCATCGCCGGTCGGACAGTCAAAATCAACTGTAGACATCGGCGCCGCGACGTAAAAAGGAATTCCGTGTCGTTTCGCCAAAACCGCAACCATATAAGTTCCGATCTTATTTGCTACGTCGCCGTTTGCCGCGATCCTATCCGAACCGACGACCACCGCTTGAATCATTCCTTTTTTCATTACGTGTCCGCTTTGATTATCGGTAATAAGTGTCACCGGAATATTGTCCTTCATCAGTTCCCAGGCGGTTAAGCGCGTTCCCTGCATGTAAGGGCGCGTTTCATCCGCAAAAACCCGAATCGTTTTGCCTTGATGGATCGCTCCCCGAATAACGCCGAGTGCGGTTCCCCATACCCCACCGGTTGCTAATGCTCCGGCATTGCAATGTGTCAGAACGTTTGAATTGTCTTCGATGAGCTCCCCGCCGAACTCGGCTATAAGGCGCTGAGATTCAATATCTTCTTCGTGTATAGCCTTGGCGTCCGCAATCATTATCTGTTTTATTTCACTAACGGATTTTCCGTCTTCTTTGGCTTTCCGAAAGACACGCTTCATTCGGTCGATCGCCCAAAAAAGATTGATTGCGGTCGGCCTCGTTTTGCCAAGAACTTCGCAGATATAGACGAGTTCTTCCTCCATATCATCTACATTCATCCCGACAAAGTTTTTAAGCCCAAGTGCGATCCCGTATGCACATGAAACGCCAATTGCGGGAGCCCCGCGAACAACCATATTGCGTATTCCGTCCGCCACATCGTTATAGGTTTTTAGTTTCAGCCACGTTTCTTCCATTGGCAAAAGTCGCTGATCGAGCATTTCCACACATTCATCCGTCCATCTAACAGGTATTATTCCCATCTCGTAATTTCCTTGTTTTGTAATATAAAGATTTATTGAGTTCGATAGATGATAACGCGGCAGCATATATGTGAGCAACCCGCCTCATTTCGAGATCAAAAATAACAGGTTTTTTGTGAAACTCCCCTCAACCAATTTACGTTTTTCAAGTGTATGAAACTACAAAAACTTCTTGATCGCATTCATGCAAAGATAACTTCCATCCGCGTTCTTCAACTCTTCACCGCCTTTACGAGAGTATTGCTTGCCATTGGCTTTATTTACCCAAGCATTCCAAAAATAATGAACCGGCCATTTACGATTCTTGCGGACTCCGATCCGGTTGGACATTATTTCAATGCTCTTTATCAAACGGGATTCTATTACCAGTTTATCGGATGGAGCCAGTTGATCGCCGCCGTTCTCCTGATCATTCCCCGAACATCTCATCTCGGAGCCCTATTGTTTCTTCCTATAATTCTGAATATCACGGTTTTAACGAATTCCGTTGGCTTTAAGGGAACCTGGCTGATAACAATATTAATGTCTCTCGCTTCAATGTATCTTGTATGTTGGGAGTACGACAGGTGGAAACCAATCGCTTTTGGAAGGCGTCCATTTAAATCGAAGACAATGAAACTAGAGCTTATATGGCTCCCGCTATTGTTTTCCGTAGGCAGCATAACTTCAATTTCGATCCTGCAATATTTTGTTGGTCGAAGTTTGATAAAATTTGATCTGTTGTTCTTCTTAGCGGTTTTGGGTTTAATATTTGGTTTTACCGTAGCGCTTCATCACAGATTTATGCGGGTAGGAACGATTTAGAACACTTTTAATTAGTCCGGCCAATTTCATGTATGACTAAAGAATTTTTGGAAAACCTAGTGATTGTAAAAATCGGCGACATCACGAAAGAAAGAACCGAAGCTATCGTAAACGCCGCGAATTGGACACTCCTTGGAGGCGGCGGGGTCGATGGTGCAATTCATCGAAAGGGCGGCGGCGAAATTTTACGCGAATGTAAAAAGATTCGAGAGACACAGTTTTCGGAAGGCTTGCCCACGGGCGAGGCCGTAATTACGACTGGCGGAAATCTCAGCGCAAACTACGTGATTCATACCGTTGGCCCGATTTACGGGTGCGAAGAAGGAAAGGAAGCGTTCTGCTTAAAAAACTCTTACCTAAACTGCCTAAAATTAGCTGCGTCGAAAAATTTATCTTCTATCGCCTTTCCTTCAATCTCTACAGGAGCATTCTCATATCCGAAACATGAAGCGGCAAAAATCGTTTCGAAAGCACTTCGTGAATTTGCAGAAGTTGAATCATCCATCAAAAAAATAAAACTCGTTTTCTTTTCCGATAGTGATTTTCGTTTATTCCTGGAGCACCAAAACTTTTAGTGCGATTGGAGGAGGTGTCTGAGTAAGAAACTGAATTCGGTCGACTTTTTGTGCCGCGATTTGCTAGATAACTACTTCGTTTGATAGTTGACCAACAATGTTCTATATTGCCTAGGAATGCCCCGTTTGTTTTGATTAATCACCCCCAAAATTAAACATATTTGTTATGAAAGAAATTTCGATTGAAACTGTTTCTAAATTTTTGTATTCAGATGGATTGACGCCTGAACCAAGCAATATAGCATCCCCTGCCACCATCGATTTGCCAAAGAATCTTGAGTTCCTGGATGAACTGTCGTGGAATTATTATTGGTCCTGGAATTCGGATGCGGTGGAATTATTTCGTGATCTTGACCCCATTTTGTGGTATAAATGCGAACAAAACCCGCGCCAATTCTTACGAAAAGTAAGCGACTTGCAGCTCTTGCAAAAAGCAAACGAAGCCCATTACCTAAATCGTTTGTTTGGTGTTAAGGAGGTGTTTGAGAGTTATACGGCAGCTCCGCCGATGAGCCGGGGGAAAATAACTTCAAAAAATCCGGCAGCGTATTTTTGCGCGGAATATGGTATTCATAATTCCCTTCCGATCTATTCCGGTGGACTGGGGATTCTTTCGGGTGATCATCTAAAATCCGCGAGCGACATGAATGTTCCTTTGATGGCGGTTGGGCTTTTATATCGCTACGGATATTTTCGTCAAAAGATCGCTCATGATGGCTGGCAGGAAGAACGCTATCTGGATATTTTTGATGCCGAACGCGCGCTAAAACCGGTTATCAACTCAAACGGCGAAAGAATTTCCGTCACTGTAGAAATTGATGGCCGCGACGTAGAGCTCCAGGCCTGGAAAGCTGAAGTCGGAAGAATTTCTCTTTATCTTCTTGATTCCAACGTCGCGGAGAATGAAGAAAATGACCGCTTAATAACGGGACATTTGTACGGCGGAGATCGGGAAACTCGAATTTTGCAAGAAAAGGTATTGGGAATCGGAGGAATTCATCTATTACGTGAATTGAATATCCAACCTTCCGTTTATCACTTAAACGAAGGACATTCGGCATTTCTCACACTCGAGCTCGCCCGCGAAATGATTGCCGATAACAACGAGTTGAGTTTCGACGAAGCAGTAGCGACGACGCGAAAAAATTGTGTATTCACAACTCACACGCCAGTTGCCGCCGGAAATGATTCGTTTGAGCCGGAATTAATAGAACAATATTTCGATGATGAATTTCTTGCGTCGCTGAAGCTGACCCGAAAAGAATTTCTCTCGCTTGGACGGACCGGCGAGACCGATCCCGATGAGTGGTTTGGAATGACCCCGCTTGCTATAAGAATGTGCCGCACGGCGAATGGAGTAAGCGAAATGCATGGTGAAGTTTCGAGAAATTTGTGGTTGAAAATGTTTCCCGGCCTTGACGCAGCCGCCGAGGTTCCGATCACACACGTGACAAACGGCGTTCATCCGCAAACCTGGATCGCACCTTCTATTAAAAATCTTTTTGAAAAACACATTGGTTCAGGTTGGGCGGAAATTGTCGCTGACGAGAAAAAATGGAAATCGGCCGTAAACAACATTCCGGATTCCGAGATTTGGAAGACACATGTACTCCTTAAAAAACTGCTCATTGCATTCGTCCGCGGACAAACTCTCGCAAAGAATACGGGAAATACCGACACCATCAACGAGCATAAAAAGAATGAAAGGCTACTTGATGAAAACGTCCTGACTATCGGATTTGCGCGGCGGGTAGCAGCGTATAAGCGCTGGAACCTTCTGATGACGGATCTTGACCGGCTGTTAAAAATGGTCGATGATCCTGAGCGCCCGGTCCAATTTATTTTTGCAGGAAAAGCTCATCCTCAGGATCAGAAAGCTAAAAAGATCCTTCAGAATTTGATGAGTATTAATCACGATTCAAATTGGCAGCGGCGGGCAGTTTTTATTGAAGATTATGACCAGGAAGTAGCACGCTATCTTGTGCAGGGTGTTGACGTGTGGATGAACGTGCCCCGGCGGCCACTTGAGGCATCAGGAACGAGCGGTCAAAAAGTAGCGATGAACGGCGGCTTGAATTTTTCAATTCTCGATGGCTGGTGGATTGAAGGTTACAACGGGATTAACGGTTTTGCGATCGGCGGTTTGGTCGATGAATCTCCGGACGAAGAACTCAATGATGCGATCGATGCTGAAGCTCTTTATCAGGTACTCGAAAATCAAATTATTCCGACTTATTACGAGCTCGATGAGAATGAACTGCCATCGAAATGGATCGACCGAATGAAAAACTCCATTTACACACTCACACCGCAATTTAGTAGTGATAGAATGGTAAACGACTATTTTGAACAGATCTATACTTCAAGATAGTCTTCCAGAATTAGCTACCTATGCCTGAGATCGAATTCAATACCAATGTGATCCATCCGATCGAATGTTACAAAGAGGGTTGGACGCGGATTAAAGATCAATACTGGCTGCTTTTTGCGATTTCGCTCGTCGGAGCGATCATTGGCGGTATCAGTATGTACGTTTTGATCGGGGCAATGCTGTGCGGAATTTTCTTATGCTATCTAAAAGTTCTCGACGGCGGGAAAGTAGAATTTGAAGATCTATTTAAAGGCTTCAGGTTTTTTAGACCCAGCATATTGGTAACTATTCTATTTATTGTGCCGATGATATTCGTGTTCGCCATCATGTACGTTCCGTTGATCATGGCGAGTGTCATGGGACCGCGAATGAGCCAGGACGAGCTATTTGCCATGTTGGCTGGAACCTTTGCGGTGGATTTCATTATTACGATCGTGATGGCTTGTTTGCACACGCTTCTAATGTTTGCGTTTCCGCGGATCGTCGATAAGAACCTCTCAGGGTGGCAGGCGGTAAAAACCAGTGCAGCGGCCGCGTGGCAAAATCTCAAAGGAGTTACCGGCCTGTGGGGTCTTTCTTTTTTGGTTGCATTTGCTGGAATGTTTTTGTGTTTCGTTGGGACATATCTTGCAGTTCCAATCATTGTCGCGGGAAATGCCGTAGCTTATCGAAAGGTATTTCCGGCAATCGCGGATTTATACTCGCAACCACCCTCACCGGATATTTACGCGGATCTGAAAAACTGATATGAATGCAACTTTCCGAGAATTTTACGAACTCACCAAGCTAGACGAGCTTTTCATCGAATCTCACCGGAAGCCCGTGGTGTTTTTCAAACACAGTATCACTTGTCCAATAAGCAGAAACGTATTTACCGAAGTTTCTGGTGTGGAATATGACATTTGGGTGATGGTCGTTCAAGACGCTCAAAAGGTGAGCAACGAGCTCGCGAAAAGAACCGGTATAAAGCACCAATCGCCCCAAACAATTATTGTTCGCGATGGAAAACCCGTTTACGATGCGTCCCATTACGAATCGACCGCCGAAGAAATTACAAATGTCTTAAATGCGGAAAGAGTCGAACTATGATCGAGCCAACTGAAATTGTCGAGCAAAGTGATTCTGAGATCTCGATCAAGTGGTCCGACGAAAAGGAAACATCCTATCTGGCACCGCAGCTGCGACGCGAATGTCCTTGCGCAAGCTGTATTAATGAATGGACCGGTGAGAAGATGCTAAAGGATGAATCCGTCCCTGACAACATAAGTTTCTCGAAGGTTTCAATCGTTGGAAGATATGCTCTGAATTTTCAGTTTTCAGACGGACACGAAACCGGTATTTTTAGTTTTAGATTTCTGCGTGATTTGAGCGATTAGAGGTAATTTTATGAACGAGCGGGATATTTTTGACGAAAAACAGGAAGTTAAAAAGGCAAATTTTGCCTGCACCTCATGCGGCGAACGCAATGATTATGAAGTGCGCTGGCTAAAACGAACCAAGAAAAACAATGCGCGTCGTCTAAACGAAACCGAGCGGATGCAGTTTGAAAAATCCCGCGACTATATGGTTCGCGTTGACGATATGCTGATGTGCAAAAATAATCGCTGCCGAAAGCGTTTTGAAATTCCATCATCTCAGTCAATAGTTTTTCTCTAGAGCTGAAAAAATCTTGAAAAAGTCTTCCGTTCAATTCCTCTCGTGTGATAACCTATTCCAAAGGAAAATTAAGTCGGAGGAGTACGGTATGAAAGGAAGAGAATTGGAATTCTATGCTGACCAAGCTGTCCCGGACGAAGATGTTCAGGACCTAATGGACGAAGAAATTTCCCATGCACCAAAAGCCCCTCACGAACTTGAACAGCGCCTTGCAGAGCACCATTCATCATCCCCGAAAGATTCCGGCGGTGACATCGACGCCGAGTGGGAAGAAGTAAACACAAGTGGCGCCGAAGCAGTTTTTGGCCACAACCCAACTCCCGATCAATCCGATGTAGAGGATAACGCCCACGCAATGGGAATAAACTTCGAAGACAATGAAACCCTGGACTTTGAAAAGAAAATCAATAAACGAGACTCCGATCGTTTTGAATTAAATGAGGGGTCAAAAGGAAAGGGGAATAGTATTTAGTTGCGTTCGGTTATGAATGTCAAGTTTTACGTTTCGGAACCTTCTTAAAACCACAAACTGAAGATTGCCTGTTTTATCACTTTACGAGTGATAGCTCAGTCGATTTATTTTCTTATTTCTCTTGCCAAAATCAAGCAATTTCGGACACTATTATTTTCTCGTTACGTTATTGCTGTCTGATGTTGGTACCCACAGTTGGAATGTACTGCGACAAGTTTGGGCAGAAATAATAGCTTCTCTTGATACTCTCGCATATATTTTTCAGGCAATGCAGTTTGTCTTTTATGGTTTTGAGAGTGAAACTTTTGTTGAAAGCTTAACCGACTGGATTTTCACAATTATGTGTGGCTTACCGTCGGCAATCGTTTTCGTCCTAATTATCAAAATAAGGTGCAACCGTAGCAGGGCACTTACATAAAAATCTATGTCGAAATGCCAATGCGGTTTCGTAGTGCCTTATTTCTCTTTCCCATAAATTTCAACAACCGGTTTTCCTGTATCGTTGATATACGCCCGATACATACCTTCCGAATTAAACGAAATGCCGATATTTCCGGCCTTATCGATCGCGATGATGCCGCCGTCGCCACCGAGGTTTTGGAGTTTTTGGTGGATCACGAGGTCGGCCGCTTCCTGCACCTGCATTCCTTTATATTCCATAAGCGACGAAATATCTCGCGCAACGCTCAAACGAATAAAGAATTCCCCCCATCCGGTTGCTGAAACCGCACAGGTCGCGTTGTTTGCGTAGGTTCCCGCACCGATGATCGGCACATCACCAACCCGACCGTATTTTTTGTATGTCATCCCGCCGGTTGAAGTTCCCGCGGCCAAATTTCCGTCTTTATCGAGTGCGACTGCTCCAACAGTCCCGAATTTGTTCGCGGGTTCCAATCTTAAATCGTAGCCGCTGACTTCCTTCCCTTCGGCTTTTGCTTTTTCACGTTCGATTATTCGCTGAAGCGAATTCCAGCGCCCCTCGGTCCAAAAATATTTTTCGGGAACCAGCTCGATTTTCATCTCGGCGGCGAATTTCTCCGCACCGGCACCGATCATCATCACATGTTCGGATTTTTCCATCACAGCACGCGCAAGAGATATCGGATTCTTGACAGTATGAAGTCCGGCAACGGCTCCCGCATTGAGGGTTTTGCCATCCATTATTGCTGCATCGAGTTCGTTCTTGCCATCGGCTGTAAAGACCGCGCCTTTTCCAGCATTGAAAAGCGGCGAATCCTCCAAAATATGAATTGCAGTTTCGATCGCATCGAGACCGGTTTTGCCATTTTGAAGCGCTCTGTAACCTGCTAATAGTGCCTCTTCGAGCTTCGCGCGATATTCCTTTTCACGCCCGGGTGTAAGATCGCCTCTGCGAATAACGCCCGCTCCGCCATGTATCACAAATCCAAGCCTCGGTTTTTCGCCCGCTTGCATTCTTAGAATTGCCGGCTGCGGTTTCTTTTGCGCGATGGTAAAACCAGGAAACACGAGGATGGCGAACACGACAATCGAAATAAACTTTTTCATACTTTTCTCCAAAGAATTTATTGAAACAGATTACCACAAAACAAAAAAAATAAAGCGGAACACATCACTCGCCATGTGCCCCGCGTCAACGTCTTTCTTCTTAGACCGCAAACTACTGTTTTTCTTCTTTGTTCAAACCAGAAAGCACTTTCAGCATATCGTTCGGATCGGCGCGTTTCTTATAGTCAGGCTCCAGAAACGCGAAAACGATCTTCCCTTCTTTGCTGACGACATAGGTAGCCGAAAGCGGAAGCTCAGCTTTTTCCATTCCGTTATATTTCGCAATATCGAATCCGATCTCGAGAATCGCGTCGTTCGTTACCTTTGGAATTTCATAAACGATGCCAAATTTTCGAGCAACGTCCAAATTTGGATCGCTCAAAACCGTGTAATTAAGCTTGTTTTTCTGCGCGACCGCCAAGGATTTGTCAGCTGGTTCGATAGAAATCGCTACCAAATTTGCCCCTTCCTTATTGAATTCCGGCAAACGCTTTTGCAAACCTCTCAAATAAAGATTGCAAAAAGGACACCACGCGCCGCGATAAAATACGACGACCAAATGCCCCTTCTCGAGCAATTCATTGCTCGTCACCTTTTTACCAAACGCGTCTGTCAAGGCGAATTCCGGCATTTCGCCGCCTACGTTTAACGCACTTTCTAGAATTCCTGACGCCCGCAATTCTTCGGTACCTTTTTTCCCGGCTTCCAAAATCTTTGGCGGCGTGCCGCTGTTTGCTTTCTCGGTCAAATCCTCAAGTTCTTCAGTAGCACCCTTCTTATCCTTATCAGAGCCCATTTGCCCAAATACCGGGAAAACCATAAGTGCGCCGATTGCTGCCAAACCGATTAACCTGCGAATCTTCATATCAATCTCCAAAATTTTTTTATTACTAAACATAATTAAGGATGAAAGCTCCGATTGTATTCCACGCGTAATCTTTCTCATTCTTGTAGTGCCTGATAAACAGCTTCCGCTCGTTTTGCGACCGCCTCCGGAATCGTAATTCGAAATGGATGTTTTGCGACAAAATCTGGAACTTCAACAACCTTGGCACCTAATTTCCCGAGCACTTCGGCAATTCTCTCATCGGTAAATTCCTCGCAGCGAAAATGTTCAAATGCTCTGCGAAACGCCCCAAGAAGCCTTTCGAGCGGAAGCTCCCGATCGATCAACAACTTATCGCGCGACTGAAAATCTCCAAGCGCAAAGAGCGCGATATTTTCATCGTTTGCTCTTTCGGATTTCTGATCAAATAGGCTTGGCTGATTTTGCATATCCTTATCGGGTAGGTATCTATTTTAGCACGTCGCTTCAAAGCTCGATTTGTTTTTATATCGTACGTAATATGGTAATCTTTGATTTTCAAACCTTATGGAAGACAAGTCAAAATATCGTGTGCGTATGGGTGTAACCGGCGGAATCGCTGCATATAAAGCGATCGAGGTTTTAAGGCTTTTGCAGAAAGCCGGATGCGATGTACAGGTTGCGATGACGAAACACGCTACGGAATTTATTCAGCCCTTAACTTTTCGCTCGCTTACCGACAAATTTGTCTTGGTCGACGATTACGATCGGGCAAATCCTGACCCGATCGCCCACATAAATTTTTCGCAGAATACCGATTTACTTTTGATCGTTCCGGCAACGGCGAACGTGATCGGAAAATTCGCAAATGGAATTGCCGACGATTTTCTTTCAACGACATATCTCGCCTGCGATGCACCTGTTTTGATCGCTCCCGCGATGAACGTTTCAATGTGGGATCATCCCGCGACTCAGCGAAATATAGGAATGCTTGAGGCGGATGGCGTAAAATTTATCGAACCTATTTCAGGCGAACTCGCCTGCAAAACAGTCGGGACCGGAAAACTTGAAGATGTCGAAAACATCGCAGCTCAGGCTCTCGCGTTGCTCTCAAAAAAAAAAGTAGTTAGCCAAGATCTAGTCGGCGAAAAAATTCTGATGACTGTCGGCGGAACCCGCGAGCCGATCGATCCGGTCAGATTTATTTCAAACAGCTCGTCGGGAAAGATGGGTTTTGCACTGGCGAAAGCCGCGAAAGAACGCGGGGCGGCCGTAACTGTTATAGCCGGCGTTACGAGCGTACAACCGCCGGATGTGCGATTAGTACACGGTATTTCTGCACAGGAAATGTACGAAGCGACACTTAAAGAATTGCCAAACTCAACGATATTTATCGGGACTGCCGCGGTGGCTGATTACCGGCCCCAAAATGCAAAAGACGCAAAAATCAAAAAAGAAAAATCGCACACCTTAACTCTCGAACTTGAGAAAACTCCCGACATTTTGGCGAGCGTATCAAAAAGCCGAAAAAATGGATTGCTTGTAATTGGGTTTGCGGCTGAGACAAACGACGTTATCGAACATGCGAGATCAAAAATGGAACGGAAAGGTCTTGATATGATCGTCGCAAATGATATCACTAAAAAAGGCGCGGGTTTTAACACAGATACCAATATTGCGACGATCCTTCTTCGAAACGGCACACAGCAAATCGATTTCCCCTTGATGAAAAAATCGGAGTTGGCAAATAAAATTCTCGATGAGATCCTAAAACTCCGAAGCATTAAATAACTGCCTCCATGAATAAATCCGAAATCCAAGCTGAATACAAGT
>JBGTGX010000050.1:0-5476 GCA_041746475.1 Pyrinomonadaceae bacterium
CGGGCGAGGCTTTCGCTGAGAAGATGTATGGAAGTTAAATGGTTCAATCCTGAAAATGAGTAGATCGGGAAAAACATTAAACTAAGCGTTAAAAAATGAGCAATAAACTAAATAAATGGTGGAAGGGAATGATGTTAACCTGCGATGATGTAACCAGAATGTCTTTCGATAAACCTGATGATTTAGAATTTTCTTTTTCCGAGAAACTTAGATTAAAACTGCATCGCAGTATGTGTCTTTGGTGTCGGCGATACTACAAGCAAACGAAATTTTTACGGGAAGCAATGAAAACTCAAACGCAAAAGTCGGCTGATGGCGATATTTCAAAAAAGAAAATGAGTGATGATTCAAAAGAAAAGCTAAAGCAACTGCTACAAGACGAAGTTGAAAACTCTCAATAATTTGCCTCACAAATAGTAATTGAATCCACCTCAAATATCGGAACGCGGGCAGCCTGCCTGCGTTCAGTCTGAAAAGCAATTTAGTTAATTATACTTTGTTAGTGTGCTTATATCTGCTGAACGCCCTACTTTTCTCTACCCATTTTTTGGCAATAACATATTTGGATAACCTAAATTGATGAATTCGGCATTGTTTTTGATCTTACTATTGGAATTGTCAATAGAGAAAAGACCAACCCGAAAATTAATACCCCGACAATAAAACCTTCAACGATAAAATTAAAATCAGTGCTCGAAGCAGCGATGCTGTTAATAGTAGTGTTTATCTTGTCCGGTGCGACATTTTGTGCTGTAAGCTCTTTTTCCTTTTAATTCTAGAACATATTTCAGCCAGTCGGGCCCTCTGTGCCAACATGAGTGAGACAACTTCGTGTTCTTTTATTACTGTAGAGGGCGCGGAGGAAGAACATGGAAGATCGTATCAAGGAAGAGGTTTCGATTGAAGTTCCGGAGAAGGCGAAAAGGCGTTGATTTAATAATGGATACAAGCTTCGGATCCTGTCTGAGGCTGATAGCTGTACGAGACACGGCGAGTTGGGGGCATTGCTCAGGCGGGAAGGATTGTATTCGTCGCATCTTGCGGACTGGCGAAGGCAGAGAGAGAACGGGACTCTTGGAACAAAGAAGCGAGGGCGTACCGCAAATGAGAAAGATAAGACGGCATCGGAACTCAAGAAGCTGCGCCGCGAGAACAAACGACTTGAGGAACGTCTTCGGCAGGCTGAACTGATAATCGATGTCCAAAAAAAAGTCTCGAGCCTGCTGGGGATACCGATAGAGGAAGAGAGCGGGAAGAAATGATGGTGGCGGCGCGATTGTTATCCGAAGAAGTCGGTATCAAACGTGCCGCAGATGCACTCGGGATTCCTCGTTCATCGTACTATCGATCTTTGAAGAAGAAAGAAATCAGTCCGGCGAAGCGGTCGATACCGAAACGTGCGCTGAGCGGGCGGGAACGCTCGGAGGTAAAAGAAATGCTCTACTCAAAGCGTTTCCGCGACAAGGCGCCGCAGGAAGTTTATGCGGCTCTTCTCGACGACGGAGTGTATCTCTGTTCGGTCCGGACAATGTACCGGATACTGGATGAAGACAAGGCCTCAAAGGAACGCAGAAATCAGCTCCGGCACCCTGAATATAAGAAGCCGGAGCTTCTGGTGACGAAACCAAACGAGGTGTGGTCGTGGGACATAACAAAGCTCCGGGGACCCTTTAAATGGACGTATTATTATCTCTATGTGATTCTGGATATCTACAGCCGGTATGTTGTCGGCTGGATGCTGGCGACAAGGGAAAGCTCGTATCTGGCAAAGAGGCTGATCAGCGAGACGATTCAAAGACAGGGCGTTCCAGGAGAGGAACTAACGATCCACTCGGATCGCGGTCCTTCGATGGCATCCCTGACAGTGGCGCAGCTTCTGGCAACACTCGGGGTTACGAAATCGCACAGTCGGCCCCATGTCTCGAACGACAATCCGTTTTCGGAAAGCCAGTTTAAGACGATGAAATACTCGCCTTCTTTTCCGGCACGGTTCGGCAGCCAGGAGGATGGGTTGAGCTTTTGCCGAGAGTTCATCAGCTAGTATAACGAGGAGCATTATCACTCGGGAATCGGCCTCCTGACACCGGCTTCGCTTCATTACGGCCAGGCTCAGGCGATACTTGAGGAACGGGCGAAAATTCTGGAAGAGGCGTATCGGAAACATCCCGAAAGGTTTGTGCGGGGCAGGCCGCGAGCCGGAACGGTACCGGAAGCGGTCTGGATCAATCCGCCGCTTAAGAAAAAAGACGAAACCGTGCTACTGATTCCACAAGCGAATTGTCCCGAAAGGCCGAAGATCATCGCACTGGAAAACGGAATGACTGAAATTAGAATTGAAGAGATTAAAGGACTAGAAATGGCGGCAAATCTACACTAAATTCGAAAAAAAGTTGTCTCAAAGTTGTTGACACGTTCCGGGGGTTGATAAAATGGTGATAAAGGCTCAAAAACGGTGTGTAGATGAGAAACGATACGAAATTAGCAATTAAGCCCGTCCATATTCTTTTTTTAACGGTTAAAGTTAACTCTTTTTGATTTCTTCCAGATTGCCAGAAACGTGAAACTTAACGGTAAAATTATAACTGAAATATCGAGGCGTTTACCGGTGGCGAGATATTTTGTGTCGAGTTCAGTTAGCCACATAAAAATCGTGTAAAGACACATTGCAACTCCAAGATAAATGCCGTATTTAACGTCAGTTGTGATTTTCATAAAGACAAAACCCTCCCTTGTTTTTCGTTAAATTTAAATCAACTAATCACAGCCTAAAGACCACAAAATGCACCCGTATAGGTGAGCCGAAATATTAATGCCAAAATTATTTCCAATCTGAAATTCCCATCTCAATGCTCAAGAAGCGGATTAAGTACTTTGCAAATGTGTCCTCAAACCTTTTGTTTGCAAAAATGCAAAAAGAGCGATTATTACCGCTACGATGGGAATCAACAACAATCCGATTGTTGTAAATGTGGCAAAACCCATCGCGATAACAAACGTACTACCAATTACCCACAAAACATCCATCGCAATTATTGCTCCGACCAAGTATTTATTGACGCGTTTTAGCATTGAGACGATAAGAACAAAGATCGCAAATCCTATCAATATAAATCCGGTTGGAGCAAGACTTTCAAAATCACCGCCCGATAAAATCCTTCCGATGCGTTTATCAAAAAAGATAAAGTCTATTCCTGAAAATAAAGAAAATGCTGCATTTACTTTCAAGGTGTTGTTCAATAATTTTTGACCTTTCATATTTTTTGTCCTCAACTTTCTATTTTTTGTTTTTTTGACCAATTCGGTTAGTAGAGTAATACTGTAAGCAACGAGTTTCGGATTGTTACATGTAACTGTGTGCTTCGCATTCTGACTAATTAAGTGTTCGGAATTTGTCGAAAGCAAAGCCAAGTCATTCTGCATTTACATCCAACCCTTGTTTAAGTTTTCAAGCATCGACTTGTTTCTTTCATCCGCTGAAATAAAGGAGGCAAAACTATTTCCGGCTGACAAAACCAACAAAGGCAAATTTCCTAGTCCTTCTGTTTTGCTAACCTGTTCGGCCCTCAAAACAGAATTTTCTATTTCAGAAAGACACGCTTTTTGAGTTTTCTCTGTCTTGATTGCATTCTTATAAACTGGCATTAAATTCTTCGGTAAATTACTGTGAAACTTCTCCGGTTTCATTTCGCCCGAATTTAATTTCTCGAATCTTTGCTTAAAATCTGCAATTCCAAACTGCAACATTTGCAAAGCACCGGGCAAAATTTTCCACTGCGATTCGTGAGCGGATTCAATTAGACCAATTCCCGCAACTTCTTTTGGAAATATATCGTAATAAATTCTCCAAAAGAATGTCCGACAAGGATAAACGGTGCCTTTTCTTTCGATTTAGTGAGAAGTTGGTTTAATTCAATTGCCGCCTGATTTGCTGTCCGGAGCATCGTTCCGCCTTTGCTCCAACCCAAACCCGCTCTGTCATATGAACAAACTCTATATGTCTTGGCAACCTCTTTCTGAATTTCAGTCCAATGAATTGACCAACCACCCGCGCCCGCATCTAATACAACCGTCCGACGGCCCGAACCCGTGCAATACAGATATAATTTCGCTGCATCAATTTAAACCATTTTGCCCGAAGGCTTTTGTGAATAATGGTTCGTAGCAGAAAAAACCAAAATCAAAAAACCAAATAAAGATATGCTTATAATTGCATTAAACCTCATTATTTTTTTACCTCATCTATAATCTTTTCCCTTTTTTTCGTTTCCCAAAACTCAAGCGATTGAAAAATAGACTTTCTAGCACGCTCAAAACCATTTTTATCTTCCTGCAAGCGATAAAACCAATTTGCCTCCTGCACAAATCCGTGTAGTTGAAAAACAAGCAATCCGACATCGCAAGAGTCTTTCAACTCGCCCAAAACAATCGCTTTTTTTACCTCATCTTCCAAAACAATCACCCAATCTTTTGTTAGTTTGGCAACAAAATCCCGAACTCGTCCCGGACGATCATCCATTTCCGCCGAAACCGCAAAAAAGAAACATCCACCGCGAAAAACGCTTCGCTCAACATAAGATATCCAATGTTCAAGCATAGCCGTCAACTTTTTCAAACCGTTTTCAGTTTCGGTAGTCGGCACAACAATTTCTTCAACAAAAATCTCGCGTGCCGCATCAACGGTCGCAATCTGCAAATCTTCCTTGAACCAAAATGTGCAAACAAACCGCTTTTGCTCATCTGCAAATCTTTTGCAAGCCTTCCGATCGTTAAACCTTCCAAACCTTCCGCCGAAGCAATATCAACGCTTGTTTTCAAAATCTCCCGACGAGTCGCCTCACCACGATCGACTAATTTATTTGGTTTTTCAATTTCTCTTTTTATTGGACTTACTGTTTTCATTCCCACTTCGTGCTATTTTTATAGCACGACCGTTCGTTTTATGTC
Source organism: Pyrinomonadaceae bacterium (assembly GCA_041746475.1). Taxonomy (GTDB): domain Bacteria; phylum Acidobacteriota; class Blastocatellia; order Pyrinomonadales; family Pyrinomonadaceae; genus Aridibacter. Next base: position 4,945 of record JBGTGX010000050.1, read on the forward strand.
AATAAGGCGAATATACCTGGTAAAAAAAGTGCGAATTGAATGTTTTAAATTCGTGTCTCTTATGTTTTGTTAATCAATCTCTCATCAACAGTTTCCGCATCTGTCGCCACTTTTCCTCCCATTTAGATTACTCAAATTCAGTTGACAATCTTTAACAATATTCAAGATAAATTTAATGTCCTTATCTTCCATATTCAGATAGCTTTCGTAGGCGTTTCGTTCATTAAATTCCACTAATTATGGCTGGAAAACCACAAAATGCACCCAATCGTTGAGCCAAATATATTAATGCCATTTATTTCTATCCAAATTGACTCTTGTCATTAAGCATTTATGCCCTGTTGAAATAAAACGGCTAAGTATCGGCATACATTAACCGATAAATGGAAGTAATGAATATGGAAAATTATTTAGAAGATTGGCGGCGGAAAACGAGATTTAACTGCGAGACGGTAACTCGTTTATCTTCCGATAATTTAGAAGGAAAAGAACTTACCTTTGGTGACAAACTCAAAAGCAGGCTACATCGAAT
>JBGTGX010000051.1:0-8362 GCA_041746475.1 Pyrinomonadaceae bacterium
GCAAAAGAGTTCAACAAGGTCACCGATTTACCGGAGGCCAAAATACCGGCGATAGTGCCGACACCAATACCGGCTCAACAGGCCGTAATCTAAATGGAGGAAATGAGATAGGTTTGTGTCCGGAAAAACTTGACCCTACCAGTATTTTACGAGAGCGGGCGATGGGAGAGATCCCGTCAGGACAAAATAGCCTCATTCAGCGGAGCGGGAGAAATCCCCGTTCTGCTTTCTTTTTTTCCGAGACCCGCGCGGTTGTGGCCGCTAGCTGACATGCGGCCCATGCCCGGCTCTTCATCCCGTGCAGAAACCCGCACGCAGTAAGGGTGCTGTCGGTGAAGTGGCATGTGGAATCGCCAGCTTCGAAGTTCACTACGTTTCCGCCCGTACTCCGTGTGGGCTTCTGCATCGTTGGAAGGGCCGCGGCCGGTCAACAGGGCCGCGGGTACACTGACTTCGAAGTTCATTACATTTTCACCCTTACTGCGTGCGGGTTTCTGCATGGTCGCTTCTGCATCGGCCGAATGGTGCTTTCGGTGAAGAGGCATGTGGAATCGCTAGCTTCGGAGTTCACTGTGTTTCCACCCTTACTCCGTGCGGGTTTCTGCAGAGTCGCTTCTGCATTGGCGGTTTTGCATCTTGAGATCACTCTTGTATATCGAAATCCTCATCTCCCTGTGAATAAAGTACATAGTCGATCGCTTGTTTCACGTGATGCGGTTTCCAAAGATATCTTCGACTTCGGCCTCTCGACCATACTTTGACGCGATCTGACACGAGATTTTCTTCCCGAAGCTTTTTGGTCGCCGCTGCCTTAAACGAATCTGCTAAACGCTCGGGACGAACTCGTGCTGAAACGACTGCATGAACATGATTACTCCTGACATTTATTGCTAGCAGTCCATAACCCCGCTTCCGGCAATATTCTTTTATGGCTGCTTCAACCAACGACCGCTCCCGATCATCTAGAGTCAGATCAGGCTGCTTCATTAGATCTTTCATCGCCTTATTTAGCTTGCGATCCGGTTCTATTCTTTTCGTCCCGTAGGTATTCTTCCCGTGGCGGTCAACGGATTTTCTATCATCACCGTGAAGCCAGGTTCCGAAAGTGCGGAAGGTGATCAAGAAAGCCAGGGGAAATTCGTTGGTCTCGAATTTCTCAAAACCATAGTCATCGTAAGGATAATCAGACATTTTTCTAAAAACTGCAGAAACCCGCACGGAGTAAGGGTGCTCTCCGTTCCGCATTCTTTTGCGGAAACCCGCACGCAGTAAGGCTGCTGTCGGTCAACAGGGCGTCGGCTACCCTGACTTCGAAGTTCACCCCGTTTTCCGCCCGTACTTCGTGTGGGCTTCTACATTCTTTTGCGGAAACCCGCACGGAGTAAGGGTGCTGTCGGCCAACAGGGCGTCGGCTACCCTGACTTCGAACTTCACCCCGTTTTCCGCCCGTACTTCGTGTGGGCTTCTGCATTCTTTTGCGGAAACCCGCACGGAGTGAGGGTGCTCTCGGTCAACAGGGCTCGCTGACATCGTAGGTGACTATGTTTCCACCCTTACTCCGTGTGGGTTTCTGCATTTCCTATTTCGGCATTAGCATTATGGTTTCGCGCGCGGCCGCGATGACGGCAGATGTTGAAAATGGAAAAACGGCCGATTTCCCTGTTCTCCATGATTCAAATTGATCTTTCCAATGCGCGGAATCCGGGTCGCCGCTTTGGCCAAGCGGGATCACATGACGCGTTTCATCCCAGTTTGCGGGTTTTGCCACGAATCTCATCGAAACGGACTGCCCTACATTCGGAGCGAGTCCGCCGGCGCCGTCAACTTCCGTGGAACCGACCCTAAACTTTCCGCCGATCAGAGCCGCCCCTGCAAGCGGATGGGTAAAAGAGATGGGCCGATAACTTCCCCACTTCCAATTCGCTTTATCATCTCCAAAGCCCTTTACCTTCGCGAGCTTTTCATTTGCTCTTCCGTCACACTGTTTCAAAAGATCCGTCCACCCGGAATACTTTTTAGGGAGCCAAAACTTGTCGTCATTCGGGATCGCCCATGGCAAGATCGTTTGGCGAATATCCCATTGCGAAGCGGGCTTATTTTCCGAAGCGATCTCCCGGCCTACGCATTCATTTATTTGATCCGCGACCGTTGCTGCGACCGATTCCGCCGTCATTCTGCCGTTCCAGTTTTTTAGCAGCGCTAAAGTATCAGCCGAAGCAGCCCTGCGTTTAACGATCTCTTTTGCAAAGCCGGAAAGCGTGATACTAAAGGAATCGTGCTGTATTTCGCCGACGATATCCATCGTGATCTTTGGATTTGCCTCGATAAGCTCGTAGATCCGGCGAGCCCGCCATGGTGCGGCAAATTGTCTTGTCAATTGCTGATATTTATAATCTGTTCCGACGATCCTCTGATTCGCGGTCACGATAAATCCGCTTTTCGGATTATATATTTGAGGCAGCGCGTCATAAGGAATGTAATCGATCCAATCGCCATCGCTGGTTGAGCCATCGTATGGAATTTCGCCCTCGCCCTTTCGCCGGATCGGCACTTTTCCCGCAACGTGCCAGCCGATGTTTCCTTTTGTATCTGCATACACAAAGTTTTGTGCGGCACCGCCGTAGGACTGGAGCGAATTATTGAAATCGTTCCAATCCTTTGCCCGATTCAATGAGAAAAACGCCTCAAATTCCTGATTTTTCGGCACGCGGGCTGTCCATTTTAGTGCGAGCTTTCGCCCTTTGCTTTCTTGAAATATTACACCGTTTCTTGTTTCGATGATCTCGAGCGTTTCGCTTTCCATTTTTGGTGAGAGCAGATTTGGGCGAAACTTAATTTCTTCTGTTCTCACGCGCGGCTTTTTCCAACCATCGGGTGTCTTGTATTCACCTTTTTCGTTAAACTCTTCAAAATAAACATCCTGAACATCGGGCCCAACGTTTGTCGCACCCCAGGCGATCGATTCATTATGCCCAAGTACGATTCCGGGAACACCCGGGAAAGTGACGCCCGAAACCCGCATCGTTGGCGTCGATAAATGCGTTAAATACCAGATCCCGGGGGCGTTTCCGGGAAGATGCGGATCATTTGCCAGGATCGCTTTTCCGTCTGCCGTTCTTTTTCCCGATATCACCCAATTATTGCTGGCGGCGAGGTCCTCGGCGTAAAATCCGATCCTTTCAAGCGAATTTTGGCGAAGTATTCTTGCTTCGGCGGTAAAGTCCCTTAGCGCGGCATCCGTTTGGCCCACTTTCGCTGCCGTTCCGCCTTTCTGTTTCTTCACTTTTGGTGAATCACTTCCAAAAAGCACGAGATCGGCGGACGTGATCTTGCTTGTTATCGCATCAAATTTATCCTTCGGAAGTGCGTTTTGTAATACTACCCGATCGATGTCTTCAAACCATGTGGTGCTCAAGCCGTCCGCCAAAATTTTTCCGATAACGATCGTGTCGGTCGTTTTCCATTCTTCCGGCTGATATTGCAATATTCTAAACTCGATCGGAAGCGTTTTCTCGTCCAAATTTGCAATATATGCATTTACACCGCGTGCATAATCTTCCAATGCTTTCCGCAGATCGGGGTTTAAGACAGCAACAGCTTCCTCCGCAATTCCTGAAAAACCAAATCGCCTCCAGCGCTTATCTTCTTCCAAAACCTGCTTTCCGAAAAGCTCGGCAAGCCTACCTCGCGCAACGTGTCTTAAGAGATCCATCTGCCAGAGCCGGTCTCTTGCCGTCTCAAATCCTTGCGCAAAAAAAAGATCAGAATCATTTTTTGCTTCAATATAAGGAATGGATCGAGCGTCGCGTCTGACGATCACGCTCTCTTTCAGACCTGATACGGCAAAAGTATTGTCGATCGCCGGTGCTGTTTGTGCATAACAGGCATTTGCGAGAAAAATTAGCAGCATCAACGAGAAAAGGGGTTTCGGTGTTGTCATAATTTATTTACAAAGGATCTATTTCCGGTATTTTTTAAATAATACGCAAAATTTCCCGGATATCACAATCCGGTACGTTGGTAAGGACGGAAAACGGTTTTATTGGATTGTGCGGGGTTAATAAGTTAAACTCTTAAAAATCATAAGCAGATTTTCCCTGGAGAATAAATAATGAAATACGCAAAAATTACCGTTCTACTCGTCGCGATCAGTTTTTTTGTCTTCGCCTGCACCCAATCCAATACACCGAACACCGAAACAGCTCAAAATTCGAGTAATATTTCATCGCCCGAAACCTCAACGCCTGAAGCTGCTCCTGAAATCGCCTCAGGCGAGAAAATCTATTCGGAATACTGTGTGAAATGCCATAAGGATGACGGTACCGGCGGGAAAGTGAAAATCGAGGGCAAGACCATCAAAGCGGCAAATTTTACATCCGCTGGCGCAAGAAAAGATTCAGATGAAGAATTTATTGAGCATATACGAGACGGGGTTATTGACGAGGGAATGCCGAGTTTTAAGGATCAATTAAACGATCAACAGATCAAAGAAGTAGTAAAATATATACGGAGTGATATTCAAAAATAGCGAAAAGGATCATTATGTTAAAGAAATTAGGAATTTTATTGGTTATTTTAGTGGCGGCCGGCGCGGCTTTAGCGTACGCATTCGCGGATAAAAATACAAAAAACATGGAAACTAGTGGACCCGCAAAGGCAAAAAACACGAATCCAAACAAAACCGTCTATGATTTTAATGCGACGAGCATTGATGGAACGGACGTAAGCCTGAAAAAATACAAGAAAAAGATCGTTATGGTAGTAAATACCGCCAGCGAATGCGGCTATACACCGCAGTATAAAGGCTTGCAGGCAATCTACGACAAATACAGGGATAAAGGGTTTGTCATTCTCGGATTTCCGGCAAATAATTTTGGCGGGCAAGAACCGGGAAGCAATGAAGAAATAAAGGAATTTTGCACTTTGAAATATAAGGTTACGTTTCCTATGTTTGCCAAGATCTCGGTTAAGGGAGAAGATCAGCATCCTCTTTATAAATTCTTGACCGATAAAGAGTTACACCCGGAAACCGGCGGCGAAGTCACCTGGAATTTTAATAAGTTTCTGGTAAACGAAAAAGGCGCCGTGATCGCGCGTTTTACTTCGAAGAATGAGCCGGAGAGTGTGGAAGTTACAAGTGAGATTGAAAAAGCGCTAAATAATCTCAATAAGTCGGGCAAATAATAAGAATACAGGAAGAAGGTCTGATTGTGAGCTCGTTGGTTGTCATAACGCATTTCGTTAAATGAATGCGTAAGCGAAAACCGGCGGGCTCAAACTCTTCTTAAGTCAGTTCTGATTTTTTGATAAACTCGAAAATTATGAGATTTATACAGTTCATAGTCGGTTTTGCTCTCTTAGCGATCCTTGCTGCCGCAGGTTTTGGATATTGGGTCTATTCGACCGCCAATACCCCGGTTGCACACACGAAAGCGGAAGAGTATATCACCGTCGAAAAAGGTTCGACCCCGACGCAGATAATTTCAAAATTAACGTCTCAAGGAATCATCAAAAGCCCCGTTATTACACAAATATATCTGAGGGTGCTTGGCGATGCCAGCAAATTTAAAGCCGGAGACTACAAGTTTAAATCTCCCATTTCACCCGTCGAACTGTTTAAAGAACTGGAAACCGGCAAGGAGCGAACGATAAAACTCACGATTCCCGAAGGTTGGACACGCTTTGATATCTCAAAAAGAATTGCCGCAAACTTTCTCCCGGAATCTCCGATGAGCGAAGAAGAAGTTCTTGATCTGATGGATGATACGAGCCAAATTCGCGACTTTGACCCGACTGCAAAGAACCTTGAAGGCTATTTGTATCCAACTACTTACGAGTTCCCACTTGATGCAACACCTAAAGATGTAATAAAGCGTCTTGTTAGCGAATTTCGACAGAAATGGAAACCGGAATGGACGCTGCGTGCAAACGAGATCGGAAAATCTCCACGGCAGATCGTGACTATTGCAAGCCTCATTGAAAATGAATCAAAAGTCGACTCGGAGCGAAAAATCGTTTCGTCCGTTATCTACAATCGTTTAGACAGAGGAATGGCTCTCGGTATTGACGCAACAAACGTTTACATCGCGAAAATGCGCGGGAAGTGGGATGGAGTGATCAACAAAAGCGATATAGATTTCGACAGCCCGTACAATACGAGAAAAATCTCCGGCCTTCCCCCGGGGCCGATATCTTCGGCGAGTGAAAGTGCTCTCGAGGCCGCATTAAATCCTGATAAAACTGACTACCTGTATTATGTGCTAAATGTTGAAAAGAATGATGGTTCGCATAATTTCTATGAGTCCGCAGCCGAATTCGAACGCGGAAAAGCCCAGTATCAACGGTGGTTAAGTACGCAGCGGAAAAAATAGTTGGGAATGTATTTTGTTGAGCAGTTCTAATCGAAATAGAAGTGTTTCGAGATTATTTTCTGTCCCGTCGGGACAACCGAAAATAGCCCCGCGATTTATCGCGGGGTTGAGATAAAAAAGTCGTAAAAGTCCCTTGGGGACGGCTGATTTCAATCGTCCCCCAAGGGACTTCTAACGCATTAAATCTACCCAGCGATAAATCGCTGGGCTATTATCAAAAGCTCCTACGGAGCATACATGGTACCTTCCTGTAATGATCAAACTTTTAGCACTCGACCTTGACGGCACCCTTTTGAATCCTCAGGGTCAGATCTCACAAGCAAATAAAACAGCGATTCGCCATGCCGAGGAAAGCGGTGTACTCGTAACTATCGCCACGGGACGCCGCTTTCGAGATGCACGCCCGGTTGCGCTTGAAGCCCGCTTTAATGCGCCGATACTTAGCCACAATGGAGCGTTGATCAAGTATGCCGAGTCTCTTGAAACCGTCGATGCCTCGATCCTCGAAATTGAAACGACGCAAGAAATTGTGAGGATCGGGAAGAAATTCGGCGGCGAAGCTCTTGTTAGCACAGATCCGCATGGCAAAGGGACGATGATCTACGAAACGATCTCCCAGAATAATCTTCCGCTGCGGCGATATATTGCCTGGTCGGAGCGCCTCCATGGTGATGACGCTGAGACTTCGGTTCATCACGTGCGTGATCTTGACGCTGCACTTCAAGACGCAGAAGTTATCCACATAACGTACTCGGGAAACTGTAATGATATGAAAGATTTACAGTCGATACTCGAGAAAGAACTTCACATTAGAGCAAGTGTGTTGACCACGGTTTATCCGCTTCTTGATTTTACGCTTTTGGACATTCTTCCGCCGGGCGCTTCGAAAGGCGCGGGTTTAGGCAAACTAGCCAAAATCGAAGATATTCTTCCCGAAAATGTCATGGTGATTGGCGACAATTTTAATGATCTGGAGATGCTCGAATATGCGGGCACGCCGGTCGTAATGGGAAACGCAGATGCGAGTTTGCTTGCACGCAAGGAATTTTATAAAACATTAGGTAACGAGGCGGACGGAGTCGCCGCAGCAATTAATAAACATATATTAGGAGACGTAAATGGCTAACAGAACAGCAGTTATTGAAACAAATAAAGGGACGATCAAAATCGAATTATTGGAAGAGGACGCTCCAAAAGCGACTGAAAATTTTCGCCTCTTGGCCGAAAAGGATTATTACAATGACATTATTTTCCACCGCGTGATCAAGAATTTCATGATCCAGGGCGGAGATCCTCTCGGAGAAGGATACGGCGGCGAAAGCGCCTGGGGCGGAAAATTTGACGACGAAATCGATCGTGACTCGAATCTCTATCAAGGTTCATATGAGAAAGGAACGGTTGCGATGGCTAATTCGGGTCCAAACACAAATGGCTCCCAGTTTTTTATAATGCACGTCGATTATCCGCTTCCGCCGAGCTACACAAAATTCGCTAAAGTGATCGAAGGACAGGATGTCGTTGACACAATTGCCGAAGTCGATACCGCGCCGGGTGATAAACCCCTCGAACCTGTTGTAATGCAAAAGGTTTACATCGAGGAATAATAGTTTTAAAACTCAATGCGCGCAGTAATCCAAAGGGTCTCAAATGCGAAAGTCAGAGTAGATGGTGCAATAATTGGGAAGATCGGACGAGGCGCACTGGTTTTCCTTGGGGTTTCGGCCTCAGACAGCGAAAAAGAAGCCTCGCAGATGGTCGAGAAGATTGTAAACCTAAGGATCTTTGATGATTCGGAAGGTAAAATGAACCAATCGCTTGCTGACATCGACGGGGATCTGCTCGTAGTTTCACAATTCACCCTTTATGGCGACGCGAGAAAAGGGCGTCGCCCATCGTATATTAAGGCCGCGGCTCCCGCGCAGGCCGAAGAGCTTTACGAATTCTTTGTAATGGAAGCGAAAAAACATATTTCATTGGTTGAAACGGGAAAA
>JBGTGX010000052.1:0-48891 GCA_041746475.1 Pyrinomonadaceae bacterium
AAAATCTCTATATTCGGTCTCATCGACCCGATGGCGTCCCGGTTGAGGTACAGGGGCGAGTAGTTAGGACGGCTCCTGCAGTTCGCGGAACTGCGCGAATCGGTGTAGCGATCGTTGCGCCCAAAGAAGATTGGCTGCGTCTTTTTGTTTCGTGGGTTTCAGATGATCAGCCTACCGATGATGATGACTCAGACGATTCGTAAATAGCACTCCATTTGTTTCTTATTTTCTTTTCACCTAAAGTTTTAGCTATCCCAGAACAATAAAATTCAGCTCGAATTCTACCGCGCAATTTCAGTATTTATGAACAATTACGAAACAATATTGATCGAGAAAAAAGATGCCGTTGCGGTTTTGACTATAAACCGACCGGATAAACTAAATGCTCTGAATTCCAAGGTACACACAGAAGGTGTCGCAGCGTTGGATTTACTCAGAAAGGACGATGATGTTCGCGTAGTTGTAATAACCGGAACAGGCGAAAAATCGTTTATTGCCGGCGCGGATATTAGCGAGTTCGCCGGGCAGACGCCGGTTTCACAACGACGCGTCTTTCAAGAGCAAACACTTTTTAATTCGATTGATAGTTTTCCAAAGCCCGTAATCGCAATGATAAATGGTTTTTGTCTCGGGGGCGGATGTGAAGTTGCGATGGCTTGCGACATACGAACCGCGAGTGATAACGCAAAACTCGGACAGCCGGAAATTAACCTCGGCATCATCCCGGGCGGCGGCGGCACACAACGTATGACGCGCCTTATTGGCGAAGGAAAGTCGATGGAGTTGATTTTAACAGGAGATATGATCGACGCAAAAACCGCACATAATCTGGGTCTCGTAAATCACGTTTACTCCCCGGAAACCCTCGAAGAAGAAACGATGAAGCTTGCCGGAAAAATCGCAACAAAAAGCCCGATAGCGCTCCAGATGGCAAAAGAGGCGGTTAAGACAGCTTCAAAAACAAACTTGGACGAAGGTTTACGACGCGAGATAGATCTTTTTGCGATTTGTTTTTCAAGCGAAGATAAAGAAGAAGGAGTCAGCGCTTTTCTTGAAAAGAGGAAGCCAAATTTCAAGGGTAAATAATTCAATCAATGCAGAAACACGCACGCAGCAAGTGTGCCTAACGAATGCTTTACCGTATGCACTCTCGAGCGAAACTGCAGATCGCAACCTTACTTCGTGCGGGCTTTTGCATCAGCCGGCAAAACCATTCCGCGGCATGTCCCGAAACCGATTCTTCTAAACCCTTCGCGTTCGCAAAATCCTTTCATTATTATTTCGTCATAATCTTCTAAGAATTTGCGAGTTTCCCCGTTTGGCAATTCGACGGGTTCTGCCCCGCGCTTTGTCATTTCGAGCAAGCAGCCGCGTGAAGAATCTTCCGTGCCCGAAACCGTTCCCGTCGCCAAGAGATCTCCGACGGTTAAGTTGCAGCCATTTGAAGCATGGTGGGTGAGCATTTGTCCGATCGTCCAATACAGGTCTTTTAAGTTTGAACGCGAGAGAAGATGCGGTTCGTCGCCGACATCACGCATTGTTTTTGTTTGAATATATACGTCGAGTTTTATATCGAGCCCGCCGAGTTTTTCGTTTTGTTCGTTCGATAAATATTCAAGCGGGCTGGGATCTCCTTCTTCGCGCTTAAAAGCCGGAACCCGAAAAGGCGCGAGTGCTTCCATGGTTACGACGAATGGTGAAACGGTAGTCGCAAAACTTTTTCCCAAAAACGGACCAAGCGGCTGATATTCCCAACCTTGTATATCGCGTGCCGACCAATCATTTACCAAACAGAGCCCAAAAATATGTTTTTCGGCATCCTTAAGATCGATCGTTTCTCCTAATTCATTTCCTTTGCCGACAAAAAACCCAACTTCCATTTCATAATCCAAAGCCTTTGACGGAATATAAATTGGCGGCTTTTCAGCATCGCTTCTGTTTTGACCTTTCGGACGTTTGAAATCCGTTCCCGAAGCAACGATCGACGACGCACGCCCATGGTAACCGATCGGAATCCATTTATAGTTTTCCATGATCGGGTTGTCGGGGCGGAAAAGTTTACCGACATTTGTGGCGTGGTAGATCGAGCAGTAGAAATCTGTGTAATCACCAATTTCACACGGAATATCAAAAATTGCTCTTTCAATCGGTATCAGAGCCTTCTCAACAATTTCTCTGACGTCAGAACTAGCACCTTCACGCAAGATCTCAACTAAACAGTTACGTAGTGCTGAGATTGAAGATAAGTCTGCTCGGAAAAGTTCACCAAGCGACAAACTTTTACTCAGAATCCAGGAAATATTTTCTAATTTTTCGTCATCAAAGATTCCATCGTCTCTGCACCTCACAAGATTGATGACGTAGTCACCAATTGCGACGCCGATTCCACTTTCTCCATCCGAAGTTGATCTGTCGAAGTAGCAAAAAGGCAAATTCTGGATAGGAAAATCCGTGTTAGGGTCATTCGCTGATTCTACCCAACTTTTGAGGTCTCGGTCGTGTGTTTCGTTAATTTCAAATGTCATAAATTTATTAAATGGATAATGCAAAATATCAAACCATTATCAACTATCCGCTATCCAGTATTAGTTAGAGCAATCCTATCTTCTGCAAATCCTCGATCGGTTCATCAAATGAACAAGACCCAAAAGATATAGCACCGAAGTTTCGCATGTTTTGAAGTTGAACGTTGGTTAAAGTGAAGTCCTGATGCCACGAAACGCCACCTTCGTGAAAATCAAAACTCTCTGCAAATTCATCTTCCATAATTTCCTCGAGAATTTCTGTTTTGAATCCTTCCCGCGCAAATGCAGTCATCAGAAATAGATTCAGAAAACCATGCATCGTTCCCTTTTGTGCGTTTGCCTCGTAGGTCAAAGGCTTAAAACAGCGAATTGGATGATGCAGCCCGGCGGTCGCCTTAAACGGTAGGTTTGCGGCCGAGCACGTTTGCACAAATCGGATAATGTCATGAGTATTTGGAAACAGGTCAGGTGTTATGCCGCCCGCACGGATTTTCGCCCGCTGCTGATTTATAGCAAGAGTTGAAACAAGATCCGGCAGATCTTCATTGATCGGAATCTCGAAATAGTTAGTGAAATTAGGCGGTACGGCATTCGTAAGCAAAACGATCTGCTCCTGCGAAGACGCTTTGAGTTCTAATGTGTCGCAAATTATGCGAGGCGCGTTGCGGGCATTAAAATCTTCGACGCGCCGCACCGTGTCGTGAATATCATCGCTTGCAATGACGGTTAGATGCCAGGCTCCTTTTCCATCCCGCGAAAAGAAATCTTTCGCGCTTTCTACAAGCTCATCGAGTCTGCCCAGAGGAACGACAAAACGTCCCAGTATCCAGTTGTAGTTGCTGTTTCGATACATCGCGTAATTGATAACAGCCTCGGGGATCGAAATCTGCGATGGGGGGAAGAGTCCTGCATAATCTATGATTTGCGTTAGAAGAGCGCGGATAGATTCTTTTGGTTCGGCTTTAGTCGTTAAGGTATCCATTTTCAAGATTCAACAGAGTTTATCCGGTATCTTAAAGTTTTTTTACGATTTTTGCCAAACATGAAGATACGCAGGGGGTGAAGTTTTCTCCTATATTACGATTTCGCAGCAAAAGTGGCGGGTAGAAGCTCTCTAACTTCTACTGAGGGAAGTTTTTTCGCAGTTTTTGCCAAACTTCAAAATACTCGGGCTGCAGCGCATCCGTTTCCATCGCAAATTTGGTTGGGCGAATGATAAAACGCGATTCAAACATAAACGCCAATGTGTCTGATAGTTTCTGCGGTTTGAGTTCGGCGTTTGTTGCTTTTTCAAAGCCTTCGAGGTCAGTTCCGTGTGCCGACATTTGATTGTGCAGCGAGCCGCCGCCCGGCACGAAGCCTTCTTCTTTTGCGTCGTATTGTCCGTAGATCAAACCCATATATTCGCTCATAACGTTTCGGTGATACCACGGCGGACGGAAGGTATCTTCCATCACAAGCCAACGCTCAGGGAAGATCACAAAATCGCAGTTTGCCGTGCCGGGTTCGCCCGACGGGGATGTCAAAACCGTGAATATTGATGGGTCAGGATGATCAAAACTTATGCTTCCAATTGCGTTAAATCTTCTAAGGTCATATTTATAAGGAGCATAATTTCCGTGCCACCCAACGACATCAAGCGGTGAATGGTCCGTTTCCGCACTCCAGAGATTGCCGCCGAATTTTGCGACAATTTCCATTTCGCCGTCAACATCTTCAAACCAAGCTACGGGGGCTTCAAAATCTCTTGGATTTGCCAGGCCGTTTGCACCTATGGGACCGAGATCTGGTAGGCGAAACTGCTGTCCGTAATTTTCGCAGATGTAGCCGCGCGCAGAACCATCAGGCAATTCGACGCGGAATTTCAAACCTCTCGTCAAAATGGCGATCTCGCCGCTACCGATTTCAATGATCCCCAATTCGGTTAAAAAACGAACACGATGTTTTTCTGCAACGACAAGCAATTCGCCGTCGGCATTGTAAAAAAATCTATCGGTCATATCTTTGTTGCAGGCGAAGATATGAACTCCCAATCCGGTTTGCGAATATGTGTCGCCATTACCGGCAACGGTAATCAAACCGTCGACAAAATCAGTTTCCGCTTCGGGCATTTTTAGAGCATTCCAACGAAGTTGATTTGGCGTAGTAGTTACTTCGTCAAACGGAGAACTTCGTATCAAATTATTGGGGATCTGCCGGAATGGTTTGTGCAAAACACTGGGACGAATTCGATATGTCCACGTTCGTTTATTGGCCGATCTCGGAGCAGTAAAAGCGGTGCCGGAAAATTGCTCGGCGTAGAGTCCAAGCGGTGCTTTCTGTGGTGAATTTCTTCCAACCGGCAAGGCACCTTCTACTGCCTCTGTCGCAAATTCATTTCCGAATCCCGTATGATATTTCAGATTCTTATCCATAAAAAGAATACCCCACGAATCACACTAACTAACGCGAATAAAAAACGATTTTATAATTCTTTCTTTATTTGTGCTATGCGTGTGATTCGTGGGCGAATAAATCTTATAAATTTCCGCGCTGCCTTTGTTCTTCTTCAATCGAAACGAAAAGCGCCTTAAAGTTTCCTTTACCAAAACCCTTACAACCCTTACGCTGCAAGATTTCGTAAAAAACCGTTGGGCGGTCTTCGACCGGCTTAGTAAATATTTGCAAGAGATAACCTTCATCATCCCGGTCAACGAGAATTCCAAGTTTCTTTAAGCTCTCAATGTCCTCGTCAATTTCGCCGACCCGATCGGCAAGCTCTTCGTAATATGTGTCGGGAACTCGTAAAAATTCAACACCGTTTTCGCCCAACTTCGCCACCGTTTCGCGAACGTCCTTACAAAGCAGAGCGATGTGCTGGACGCCGGCAGATTTGTAATAATCAATGTATTCTTGGATCTGAGATTTTCCGCCTTTCCCTTCGGCGGGTTCATTTATCGGGAACTTAATATTGTGTCCGCCGTCTGACATTACGATCGACATCAGGGCAGAATATTCAGTAGAAATGTCTTTATCGTCGAATGTAATGTAGCGCTCGAAGCCCATTACATCGCGGTAATAATCACACCAATAATTCATTTTCCCGAGTTCGACATTGCCTACAATGTGGTCAACAAGCACGATTCCAACATCTTGGCCCGCAACGTGTTGCTCGGTAAAAGTCGGCAGGAAGGTGCCCGAATATCCGTGTCCATTGTTTCCACCATACGAAATAAAAGAATGTATCGTATCTCCGTAAGTCTTCACCGCCGCACGTCTGACGCTTCCGTTTTCGTCTTTCCAATCATAGGGCTCGATTGCCGGTGCCGCGCCGCGTTTTACCGCTTCATTAAATGCGTGGTCCGCATCTTCAACTTGAAACGCAATATCCCGTACGCCGTCGCCGTGTGTTCGAATATGCTCCGCCGCTTCGTGATCTTCGCTTAAAGGAGTTGTAAAAACGAGATTTACACGATTCTGCCGCATTACGTAAGAAGTCGTTTCCCGATTCCCGGTTTCCAAACCCGAATAAGCAGCCCGGGAAAAACCAAAGGCATTCCGATAATAAAATTCAGCCTGCTTTGCATTGCCTACATAAAACTCTACGTGATGTATCTTTTTTAATCCCAATGGATTTTGTTCTGTCATATTATTGCCTCAGTATTTATTCAAAACCAATGTCTTCCAGAAATTCCTTCTTTTGATTCGTATACCTCTAAATCGTAACCAAAAGGCTTTCGCAAACTTAAATCTGCAACGAGAGCATCTTCCAATTCTTCTTCTAGCAAAATACTTTTGGCTACAACAGACTTTTGAAGTGGTTTTAGTAAACTCTCATAACCTATATTCTTCTCGGTTAAAATCTGATTTAATCGCTGCCAATGATTTATCGGAATTTCATATACACGCCGTCGAAAATTTGCACTGTAAGCACCCCAGTCGTGTAAGTAAAGGATTCTCGCGTATTTCATTTAATGTCAAACGTTTTCGAGGGGTCGCATGCATAATCTATCTTCCAAAACTCTCGATATACCGCCTCGTTTCTTCCTTCAAGAATTTATAAGACGGTGCGATATAAAGAATCGGCTGCATTTCTGAATAAGTATAATCTTGTTCAACAACCTCTTCTAGAACGAATGGGCGACGCTCAACATTGTCGGAAAACGCGTTTTTCAATTCCTTGAATGAAGAAAGCAAACCCGCGCCAAAGGCCTTGATGTCATTATCCGCTTCGACCAAACCGTATTCGACCGTAAACCAATAAATTCTTCCTAATCCTTCCAGTTGTTCATCATTTGCGATCCTCGCACCGTGTCCGACGAATTGAGAGAAGTCTGCAAAATCGGGGTTTGTAAACATTGGAATATGTCCGATCGCTTCGTGAACGATGTCGGGTTCGGGTGTGTAGCCGGGGCGAGAATGATGGCGTATGTACTGGGTCGAAAGCATTGTTCGCCACGAGAGCCAACTTAAAAACGCACGCGTATCGACCAAACCCTCGATTGGCGCAAGGCGAAAGCCGGTCGTCTCTTTCAGACGCTTATTCATTTCCGTCAACTGCGGAATTCTCTCGTTGCTGATGCCTAAACTTTTCTTTGCTTTTAGGTAGGAGGGAGATGCCTTTTCCTGATGTAATTCTTCGAGTTCGCCGGCAACAAAACGCCAAACTTCCTGCTCTTCTTCTATATAGTCGACGTCGGTAATTTCGCCGGTTTCACGAAATTTCTTTGCTAGACTAGCTATATGATCTCTGCGCTTTCGATATTCGGGGTCTTTCGCCCCGGGATGTTCTAGAGGTAATTCCTCGATATCCTCAAATGGCATATCTTCAAAGGCAGGCAATTCCTCATCTTTTACTGCGAAACTTTTAATTTCAAAAGCTGACTCACTAGTTGGTGCAGAAATCTTTTCGGCGGGCATCATTAATATTCTCCTCGGGAAATCGTCTACCTTGAATAAATTCTTGAGTTGATTCGTCAATACCATTTTAAACGATTTGAGCAAAGTTTTGAATAGGATTGATTTGTTTTCGCTCCGCTTTTACATTAAATTCTAAAGTAAATCGGCAAAAAAACTTTAGAATCTATAATGATAGATGAAATTGACTGGAAAATTCTTATAGAACTTCAGCAGGATGCGAGGATCAGCTACGCGGAATTGGGAAGAAGAATCGGCCTAACGACTCCGGCAATAATCGAACGAATCCATAAGCTTGAAGATGCCGGAATAATTACCGGATACCGTGTTGAGATCGACACGGCAAAAGTCGGTTTGCCTGTCACGGCGTTTATTAGGATGAGCATCACCGGTGTTGATTACAGCCACATCATAGACGTTGTGAAAGAGGCGAAAGAGGTTTTGGAATGTCACCGCGGAACCGGCGGCGATTCGTTTATCGTGAAGGTCGCCGTCGAATCGGTCGAACAACTCCAAACGATCATCGATAAACTAACACCTTATGGAATCACAACGACGGCAATCGTACTTTCATCTCCGGTAAAGAGACGCGTCATCGAACCACCTACCTAGTGTCAGGTACTCATTCTATTCCCTAACTATTTCGGCATCTACCAGCTCAATATCATTTAGATCTGCCGTGGTCGTTTTGACGTCAGTGATCTTTACTTTGAGCTTATATTCTTTGCCTTTTGAGAAAGTTTTTGCTTCGTTCGTGAAGACAATTAATTCTCTCTCGGTCAGATCGTATGTTTCCAAATACTTATTTTTTTCCGAGATCAGAATGTTATCTTTCATGCAGGGTTTGCATTGTGCCTCAGGAGGACACGGCGGGCAAGTAAAGATCCTTGCGATAAAGCCGCGCGTTTCAAAAATCCTGGAATCTGGTTTTTTCTTGTTGATTTCACCAATTGAAATGAAGTCACCTGCAACTCCCGATTTATTCTCATTGGGTTCGATTATCGGGGGATCTTTTTTTTCGACTTTTCCGCAGGAATCCGTCTGAATGAAATTTCCAAAAGACACGAATGAGATAAGGACCAAAGTTTTTAACATAAATACTCCAAACTCTACGGCACTTAAGAACGACGAGTGAAGGGGCGAATTGCATCGGGACTATCAATTTGTGTAGCAATTGGCGGTCGGGGAACAGAAAAACTTCTCCGATTCGGCTGGCCATATTAGGAAGAAGCATAGTAACCGACATTATTAGCCCTTCGCCGCTTTTGGAACAAGCAGTTTGCGTTTGCCCCGAGCTTTCTCGCAAAGATAAAAGTGCCACCGCAATCTTGCAGCGACGGAGCGATGAGGTTTCCAACGCACCGCCAATTCAATAAACTCATCCGACATTGGTTGCGCGCCCAATCCATTTAGATCTTTCCATGCTTGATTAAGCGAAATTCTTCAACCGTTTGTTGGTTTTCCAAAGCAGAAACGTCGCCCACATCTTGGCCCAAATATGCCGAACGGATTACCCGACGCATAACTTTTCCGTTGCGGGTTTTTGAAAGAGAAGAGACAAAATGGATTCGTTTTGGTGACAGCGGTTTGCCCATATCTTTGGCTATTAAGGATTTTAACTCTCTCTCTAATTGGAGCGCCGCTTGGAGCGCGGACAGCCTGTTCGCATCGACGTCGTCCGACGTTGAAAGTGGTTGGTCGTCTTTGGAGATAACCGCCGTTTTTTCGCGTGAGGCACTCATTGCGGGCAAGATGCGCGCGCTCCCTTCTTCCGTCAATACACAAAATGCGACCATTGCGGTTCCCTTGATCTCGTCGGGTATTCCAATGACCGCGGCTTCGGCGACACGTTCATCTGCGACGAGGAGGCTTTCGATCTCAGCCGGCCCGACTCGTTTTCCGGCGATATTGAGCGTGTCGTCCGAGCGTCCGAGGATATACCAATGTTCATCCTTGTCCTTCATTGCAAAATCACCGTGAACCCAGATCTTTTCAAATCTCGACCAATATGTTTCGAGATATCTTTCCTTTTCTTCCCAAAAACCTCTCGCCATTCCAATCCAGGGTTTTCTGATGGCGAGTTCGCCGACTTCGCCTAATTCGGCAGATTCGCCGTCCTCGTTCAAAATATCCGCCGCCATTCCGGGACACGGTGCGGAAAACGAACCGGGTTTTTCGGGCAACAAGGGATTTCCCATGAGGATTCCGCCGGAGATTTCCGTTCCGCCCGAATAGTTTATGATCGGCAATTTGGAATCGCCGACTTTTTCAAAAAGCCAATACCAGGGTGCGGGATTCCAGGGCTCACCCGTCGAAGCAAATGCACGAAGATTTGAAAGGTCGTGTTTCTTCGGTAAATCGTCGCCTTTTGTTGAAAGCACACGAATTAATGTTGGCGAAATCCCCAAAATCTCGACCTTGTGTTTGGCGGAAAATTCCCACATTCTATCGGGATTCGGATAATCTGGCGAACCGTCATAAAGCACCATCGTCGCACCGTTTATCAACGCCCCGTAAATGAGCCAAGGTCCCATCATCCAACCGATGTCCGTTACCCAAGAAATGCGTGTGCCTTTCCCAACATCCGTCCCAAATGCCATATCCTGAGCCGCTTTTATCGGAAACCCGCAATGCACATGAGCAATCCCTTTCGGTCTGCCCGTCGTGCCTGAGCTGTATAAAATTATTGCCGGATCATTGGCGGAAGTCGCGGCTAGATGGTCCGCCGGGTTGGAATCTGCAAACAAAGTATTAAATTCTGAGTAGATTTCATTTGAAGTTAGATTCGGTAGAAATCCGTCCGGGTCACAACTGCAAACAAAAACCTTTTCTATTGTCCGGCATTTCTGAGCCGCTTGTTCTGCAACCGTAAATGCATTGATAAACTTTCCGCGACGACTAAACCCCGCAGATGTGATCAACCCCTTGGCTCCAACGGCGTTCATTCGACTCGCAATCGCCTCAACCCCATAACCCGAGAAAACAGGAACCGCGATCGCGCCTATTCGATTGATCGCGAGCAAGGAAACTACAGTTTCGGCGAGCATCGGCAGATGAATTACAATTGCATCGCCTTTTGTGAATCCAGCCGCGCTGAGTCCGCCTGCACACGCCGCTACATAATCTCTAAGCTGTTTATACGTGTAAGTTTCGACCTTTCCATCTTCACCTTCCCAAATTATCGCCGCATTGTTTTCAATTTCCGATCCGATCCAACGGTCAAGACACATCTCCGTGATATTCAGCCCTGCACCAACGCACCATTTTGACCATTCGATCCCTTCGGACGTATCCAATAATTTTTCATAAGGCGGATCGAATTTTATGTTCAAAAACTTCAAAACTTCATCGGTAAAACTCTCAACATCTTCGATAGATCTTTGATAAAGTTCGTCCCAACCCGAAACGTCGACCTGCTTCATAAATTTCGCTAGTTGAGATTTATCTATGACGGCCTGAGTCGGTCGCCATTCTATTGGCTGGTCCTCAAATGCGTTTGCTTCCTTCATACGACAAAAAATATCACGCTACGTGTCCGTAGCCCAAGCGTGAGTGTGGGCTTCCATGGGCAGCAGATATCCTTCAAATTGCGCGATGACGACGGGAGCCCTTCTTAACAGGCGGGCTACGGATACGAGAGTTCGTGGCACGTGTTTGAACCGGAAAATCGGAACAGTTTTCAAAGTCCTCGATTATCGACTTTTTTTGTTGTGCTAAATGCTGTAAATTTATCCTCACCGAAAAACTTATGTCGTATATTGAGTTACCTAAAAATCTGTTTGAAGGGAAGACTGTCATTGTAACGGGCGGGTCTCGCGGAGTTGGCCGTGCGACAGCCTTGCGTTTAGCGGAAGCTGGCGCAAACGTTGTTGTGAACTATTTGAGCAATGAAGAAAAGGCCGGTGACGTGGTGGAAATCTGTAAGAAGAAAGGTGTCGACGCGATCGCGGTTCAGGGAGATACTTCGATTTGGAGTGAAGCGAATGGAATTGCAAAAGTTGCAATTCAAAAGTTTGGGCGAATTGACCTGCTTGTATTAAACGCCGGTATTTGGGAAGGTGCGCCGATTGAGGAAATGACCGAAGATACGTGGAATAAGGTTATCAACACAAATCTTAAGTCCGCGTGGGCGATGTCAAAGGTCTGCGTTCCCGCAATGAAAAAACAGGAGCGCGGCGCGATTGTTCTTGTTTCCTCAACTGCCGGACAGCGAGGCGAAGCGAATTATTCAAACTATGCGGCTTCAAAAGGCGGGCAAATTTCGTTTACAAAAGCGCTCGCAAGCGAACTTTGTCCAAAGATTCGCGTCAATGCGGTCGCCCCCGGCTGGATAGAAACGGCGATGGTTCGACCGGTTTTTGAAGATGAGGTGTATAAGAAATCGGTGCTCGATTCGATTCCGTTAAAACGAATGGCGTCAACCGATGATGTCGCACTTACGATTTGTTTTCTGCTTTCCGATTGGTCGCAGCACATCACCGGCGAGATCGTAAATATCAACGGCGGCGCAGTTTTGTGTGGTTGAACCATTGCGATCTTCGCGGCCTTCGCGGTTAAAATGCTCTTATGAAGATTTTCCACGGAACGGAAAACGCAAACATCCTCCGCCCGACGGTTTTGACGCTTGGCGTTTTTGATGGTTTGCATCTTGGGCATCAGAAGATAATGAAGACGGTCGTCGAACGCGGGAAAGCGGTCGATGCCGTCCCTACGGCGATAACTTTTGATCCGCACCCGCGAGCCGTTTTGCATCCTGAAAGTTCTCCGCCGCTTTTGCAAACTCTCGATCAACGCCTGGCAAATTTTGAGGTATTGGGAATCGAGCAAGCGATCTTGATCCGTTTTAGCAAAGAATTTGCCGATCAGGACGCCGAAGAATTCTTGCGCGAGATCATTCACGAACGTTTGCAGGCAAAAGAAATTTATTTGGGAAACGGATTTGCGTTTGGAAAGAACCGCCGCGGGAACATTTCGCTCCTGAAAAAAATGAGCGAAGAATTGGGTTTTTATGCCGATGAGGTTGCGGAAATAAAACTTCGCGGAAAAAGAATTTCTTCGTCAAGTATCAGGCAATTATTGAACGATGGAAAAGTAAACCTCGCACGCCGAATGCTTGGCAGACCGTATGGAGTTGAAGGAGCGATAATTCGCGGTGACCGGCGCGGACATACGATCGGATTTCCGACCGCAAATCTCAAACCCAAAAACCGTGTGATTCCAAAATACGGAGTTTATGCGACCGCAAACCTGATCGACGGTGTTTGGAAGAAAAGTATTACAAATGTCGGAATCCGCCCGACATTTGAAGGCAGCAATGAACCCTCGATCGAATCCTACATTTTCGATTTCAAAGGCGATCTTTATGGAGATGTTTTGCGTGTAAGGTTTTTACACCGAATTCGCGACGAACGAAAATTCGCCGGGATCGAAGAGCTGAAGGCGCAAATCGAAGAAGATGTCCAAATTGCGCTAAAATATTTTTCTTACGAAGGCGTAAAAAATATGCTGGAGATTGAATAATACTCCCTTGGAACCATGTGAAGATTCCATAATTTACTTCGCTCTCTCAAATCATAAAAAAGATACCAAGTTAATATCGAGTTTGTGTCACCGACATGATTTAGCGTTGAATGTTTGTAAACCTGAATATGAATTGCTTTGTGAAAAATAGTGCAAACTGTTCCTCCTATTCCATCTCTAAGTGGTACGATTGATTGACGAAAATGCGTATCAATTTTCTATGAGCGAAAAAAACCGAGAATCAGCCTTGGTGGAAACGAACGAGGCAACAAAGAAACTCGAGATAGTTTCCGAACAGACCGAGAGCTTTGACGGAAAACAGCCGCTGGTCAAGACGAAAAACTTGACCATAGCGGCAATGGTTTCGAATGAGCAGCTTATCGCTGAAGAGCGAGATCTGATCGAATCCGAAGATGTCGTTCAAAAGAGTTATGAAGGTTGGCGCGGTTGGTTAAGGCTTACAAAAATTTCGCGTGTGATCGGGATGCTCGCGCTTTATTTATACCTTGATCAATATGATGTACACCGAAAGCAGCATCTTAAAATAAAAGAAAATCGGCTTGAAAATGCTCGGAAACTTTCACGATTTGCGGTGATAGGTGAGACCTTATATGGCGTTAAGCTTTGGTTTTTTCATTCGTTCGTGCGGATCCTCAAACGCGTTTTTATTGGTTCCGAACTAAACAAAGAACACAATCAGGAAAAGCAAGCTCTTTGGCTCAAGGAAAGCATCATTGGGCTTGGTCCGACGTTTATCAAACTCGGTCAATCGATGGGTACGCGTGCGGATCTTCTGCCGTTGCCGTTTGTGAAGGAACTCGGAACTTTGGTCGATGATGTTCCGGCATTTCCCAATGAGGTCGCATTTGCGCGGATCGAAAAGGAGCTTGACAAGAAGATCAACGAAGTTTATGACGAGTTTGAGATCGCGCCTGTAGCGGCGGCGAGTCTTGGACAGGTTTATCGCGCAAAGTTAAAAGGCGGGGAGGAAGTTGCGGTGAAAATCCAACGTCCTAATCTCGAAAGTGTAATTAAAGGCGATGTGGAGATTCTTAAGAAGGTCGCAAAATTTGCCGAGCGGTTTCCGAGTTTGAATGAAAACGCCGATTGGGCGGGGATGCTAAAAGAGTTTGACACAACCATTCACGAGGAAATGGATTATGCGTCCGAAGGACGCAACGCTGAACGTTTTACGGAGAGTTTCAAATCGTGGACAAACATCCACGTTCCGAAAATTTACTGGGACGCGACGACCTCAAAAGTGTTGACGATGGATTTTATCCACGGCACGAAGGTTACTGAAATCGAAGAACTTCGCGCACAAAAAGTTTCACCCGCAAAAGTAAATCGGCTCCTTATCAAGACATATTTAAAGCAGCTTTTGGAAGACGGGTTTTTCCACGCCGATCCGCATCCGGGAAATTTACTTGTGATGGAAGACGGACGACTCGCGTTTTTTG
Source organism: Pyrinomonadaceae bacterium (assembly GCA_041746475.1). GTDB lineage: Bacteria > Acidobacteriota > Blastocatellia > Pyrinomonadales > Pyrinomonadaceae > Aridibacter. The sequence continues at coordinate 14,402 of JBGTGX010000052.1, forward strand.
ATTTTGGAATGGTCGGGCGAATCACGCCGAACCTACAGGCGAAAATGATAGATGCGTTTTTCCATGTTGTCAGCAAAGACCCCGAAGGAATTGCCCAGGATTTGATCGATCTCGATTTTCTAAAACCAGGGGCGGATGAGGATTCGGTTCGTGATGTTGTGAAACGCATGTTTAAGTTTCACCTCGATCTAAAACTCAAAGACGTAAACTTCAAAGAGCTTACTTATGACCTTGCAGATGTGATGTACGATTATCCATTTCGCCTTCCGGCAAATTTTACGTACATCATGCGAGCACTTATGACACTCGAAGGAATTGGTATCGTCACCGACCCGGAATTTAACTTCTTTGAAACGGCTAAACCATATGCGAAGGAGTTTATGCTTCGCCGTGAAGGAAAAGATTTGAGGAAAATGTTTGTAGATAAAATGCTTGGAAGCGGCGGCGAAGACGACGGCATCGATTGGGGAAGAACCTGGAAACTTGCAAAAATGGCTGCGAAAACCGTATTTAAGACCGGTAAATAATCAACGTTTCTTAAACCTCTCTTGACTGAATAAATACTTCGGTTTCGTTATTCCTTCCGTTAACTTTGCGTCGTCAATTGGCTCAGCCATTTCCAGTTTTAATGGAACAACTCCTGCCCAATAATCAAGCTCGTAGTCTTTGGCATCGTCAATTGGATCACCCGTTCTAATTTTTGCTGATGCCTCGTCGATTTCCAGACTCAGAACGGTTGTTACGTTTAGCTCCTTTTCATTTGGAATGCGCGAATCATCCCAACGTCCTTTTACGATGTGCTCGGTAAAAGCTTCAAGTGCATTCATTTTTTCTTCATTCGATTCGACCAGTTTCACCTTTCCGAAAATTATTACCGAGCGGTAGTTCATCGAATGATGAAAAACGGAACGTGCAAGAACGAGTCCATCGACTAGCGTGACCGCTACGCAAATATCGATTCCTTTCGAAAGATTTTTCATCATACGGCTTACGCTTGACCCGTGTATGAAAAGTTTGTCGTCGATGCGTCCGTATGAAGTTGGGATTACAAATGTTTTTCCATCAACCGTAAACCCGACATGACATATAAATGCCTCGTCGAGAATCGAATAAATGGTTTCCTTTTTAAAACTCCCTCGTGCGGGAATGCGTCCTAATTTTGTATTTTCGGTTTGATCTAATTCTTTCTTCATAAGATAAAGGGTGCCGATGCTAAATCGATTTTTTTTATAATTAGATTGGGCGGGCGAAAGTCGAGTTTGTTGCCAGCGTTTCGCGAATTTTCCAAACATTTTTAATAACCTTACTATAAATCAAAATTAGTGCTAAAATTCTGTCCAATCACAAATGGCGACGCTTGCCGCAAAACACAAAACGACAGTTGAAGAATGCGCATCGAGGTTGCTCTCGCGTGCCGAAGATTCGCGCGGGTTAAAATCACCTGATATCGAGCCTCGGATCGTTTCTGCAGTTGAGAAATATATTTTACGCGATGACGAAAGTGCAGGCCATAATGAAATCGCCGCGTTTATCGATTCGCTTCGCGCCGACGATCTTTGCCTGATAATCGCTTGCGAAAACGGGGATGAAACTGCTTGGGGCGATATCGTTTTGAATTTTGATTCGAGTGTGAAATCGGCTGCTTACAAGTTTGCGAAAAACAAGGAAGATGCAGAAGATCTCGCGAGCTCGATTTGGGCGGAATTGCACGGACTCAAAATCGATGCAGAAGGTAGAACGAAAGGAAAGCTTTCTTATTATTCAGGCAAGGGAAGTCTTGCAGGCTGGCTTCGGGCTGTCACAAACCAACTCGCTATTGATCAGTTTCGAAAAATGAAACGGATCGTTCAAACCGAAGATGACCGTGAGTTTGAAAATCTTGCTCAGGATTCTTCTGAAAAGGCGGAATTTAGAACCGTCGTAACTGCAACCGAAAATCCCGAGGATATTTTTGGAGAACAGGAGACGCAAAAGGATATTCTCGAATCGCTTCAAAATACGATTGCGAGTTTAAATGACGAAGATCGTTTGATAATCAAACTATATTATTTTGATGATCTAAAACTTAAAGACATTGCGAACACGTTTGGGTATCATGAAGCAACTGCGAGCAGAAAACTCTTCCGTGTGCAGCAGGAAATTCGCAAAGGAGTGGAAAAAACTTTACGCGAAACGCATGGTTGGAACGAAAACGAAGTGAAGAAATATTTAACGGAAAGTGCTGAAAAACTTGGAATCAACCTTGAAAAACTTTTTACGGCCGTGCTCGTTATGGTATTGGTGCAAGAAATGCTTCGTTCGGGCGTTCTGTGATTGCGGCGGAAAAATCGTCGGGGAGAAATATTTACAGAGATGGAAAAGATAGAAAGGGTATGTAATACATGAGATGCGTTCACGATTCTTTCTGAGTTCTCTGTGGTTAAATATTGATGGAAATTGAATTCGACAAGGAAATAGATGCTCTTTTGCGAAGAGCGCGCGCAAACGGTGAGAATCAAATCTTCACCGGCTCGGGCTCGCATCTTGACGCAGACGAGATCGCAATTTTTGCCGAAAATGCTTTACCTGAAAAGGCTAAACAACGAGCTATAAAGCATTTGGCGGATTGCGGGAGGTGTCGGACAATTCTCTTTAATACGATCATATTAAACGCCGAAGCGGTCGGAAAAGCCGCTTCGCCCGCGATTGCAGCCGATGAAAAGGGAGTGTTGACTGCAGCTTCGGTTCCTTGGTATAAGAGGTTTTTTGCTGTGCAAAATCTAGCGTACGGACTTGGTGCGCTAGCGATCGTTTTCGTTGGCATGCTCGGGTTTCTCGTTGTTCAAAATGCACTCAATACGGGAAACTCTGAAATGGCAAGAGTTTCGGAAAGCGACACCGCAGCATCAGCAAACACCTCGACATCACTCGAAGAAAGCCAGAGGCTTGGCGATCAATCTGCGAATTCGAATGCGAATACGGAAGCGACGGACAATCGAAACAGCTCGGATCCAGGAGTTGCGCAAAATCAAACGGACGCGAACAGTATACCGGCTAATGGACCACAATCGACGGAAAATACCGCAGGCAGTTTGGATGATCGTAAAGCGGATGATGATCTAGCGCGCAACCGGCAGCTTCAAGAATCTAACGAATTCAGAGAACTCCAAAAGGACAAATCGTCAACGAGACGGGATCAGCCGGCCGGGCAATTGATGGAGGGAAAACGGAAGGGCTATGAAAGAGCAGAGGCTTCGGAAAAACCGGCATCGTCTGAGTCGCAGATAGCGAAACCTGCTCCTCCTCCCGCGCCGAAAGCTACGCCTGCGAACACAGGATCGGGAGCCACAACATATGGTGGAGCGAAAAACAAAACGTCAGCACCCGTACAAGCAGAGAAAAAGGAGCGTGAAACAGACAACATAGCCGCGGCAGATTCGGACGAAAATGCTTCGACAGAACGCTCTCTCGGAGGTAAAACCTTCAGGCGTAAAGGTCGGGTTTGGTATGATTCACAGTATAGAGGTCAACGAACTACGAACATTAGACGCGGCACAAGCAGTTATAAGCAACTCGATTCCGATTTGCGTTCGATCACAGATACACTCCCCGGAGCTGTGGTTCTGGTTTGGAAAACGAAAGCTTATCGAGTTGATTGAAGCGAGTCTCCTCCCGCCAATACGACAAACACAATCTGACATTTCCATTCAACTTTGATATAACTGTTTTACTCAAAATCTCAAAAAAGTTGAACACAGAATATGCTTTTCCTTACACAGTCTGCCGCTGTTTACGGCATAGACGCTCTAATCGTCGATATAGAGGTAAACCTTCAGCCCATTCAAGGCGAAACGGATGTGAAGCCATCTGTAATAATTGTCGGATTGCCGGACACGGCGGTTCGTGAATCCCGCGAACGAATTCGCGCGGCGATTACAAATAGCTCATTCTTTTTTCCATTTCATAAAACAACGATCAATCTCGCCCCGGCCGATGTTCGCAAAGAAGGTGCGAGTTTTGATCTTCCAATTGCCCTTGGGATACTCGGTGCAAACGGCGATCTTGGAAATACGGAAAATCTGGCGGATGTTTTAAGCATTGGCGAGCTCTCGCTTGACGGGCGCGTTCGACCTGTCCGGGGTGCATTGTCGATCGCCCTTTGTGCAAGAGATGAGGGTATAAAAAATGTGCTGATCCCAGAAGAAAACGCGCCGGAAGCCGCAGTGGTAAAAGAGCTCAATATTTATCCGATCAGGGATTTGCGTGAAGCTGCCGAGATTTGTAAGGCGCTGATAAAAAGGCAGGAGCCAAATGCAAAACCGCTTGAGTTGGACATCGAGCTGTTAAAACAAAAAGAGAACAAATACGCGGTCGATTTCAACGAAGTTCGTGGGCAGGCGACGGCAAAACGTGCGCTTGAAGTTGCGTCTGCAGGCGGACATAATATTCTTTTGATCGGTCCTCCGGGATCCGGTAAAACGATGCTTGCAAAGCGTTTACCGACTATCCTGCCGCCGCTCGAATTTGATGAATCCCTCGAGATCACAAAAATTCATTCGGTTGCAGGTTTAACCGGAAAAAGCGGGTTAGTCACAAATAGGGAATTCCGAAATCCTCATCACACGATTTCCCAGGCGGGTTTGATCGGCGGCGGCTCGATGCCAAAACCTGGGGAAGTTTCGCTTGCTCACAATGGAGTTCTGTTTTTAGATGAACTTCCCGAATTTGATCGTAGTGCGCTCGAGGTGTTGCGGCAACCGCTTGAAGATAAAGACGTGACAATTTCGCGTGCGGCAATGAGCCTGACTTTTCCGGCAAATTTTACGCTCGTCGCTTCGATGAATCCGTGTCCGTGCGGATATTTCGGTAGCAAACGCGAATGCAAATGTTCCCCGTTTCAAATCCAAAGATATGTCGGAAAAATTTCAGGTCCTTTGATGGATAGAATTGATATTCATATCGATGTACCCGCAGTCGAATTTACCGAACTTCGGGGACGCGGCACGCCGGAAGGAGATTCGTCCTCAGTAATTCGTAGCCGTGTTTTAGGGGCGCGCGAAGTTCAACTTGAAAGATTTAAAAGTGAAGGAGTTTTCTCAAACTCCGCAATGCAGCCTCGTCACATACGAACCTTTTGCGAACTCGATTCCGAAAGTGAAACCCTGCTCGAACGCGCGATGCTCAAGCAAGGTCTCTCTGCCAGAGCGCACGACAGAATTCTCAAAGTTTCCAGAACGATCGCGGATTTGGACGGCAGCAAAAATATCCATCCCGGTCATATCAGCGAAGCGATAAATTACCGCTCTCTCGACCGTAACTATTGGACATAAACTCATATCTTTGCAATGATTATCAAATCCTTTGGAGCAAATTGAATAAGAATGATCGCTGAGAATTTAGTTGGATTTGAAAGTATCCCGCAGACTGTTCCGCACTTTTGTTTGGAGTCTTTTAGACGCCACAATAAAATTGACGCGCTTAGTCATAAGGTTAAAGATGCATGGGAACACTTTTCTGGTGAATCGGTCATTGAAAAGGTAAAACACATTGCGCTTGGGCTTGCTGATCTGGGAATCAATGCAGGAGATAAGATAGCGATTATCTCTGAAAATCGTCCTGAATGGTCTCTTTCGGATCTTGCGATCCTATCCTTGCGTGCGGTTAATGTTCCAATTTATACCACACAGGCTGTCGAGCAGATTCGATATATTCTCGAAGATTCAGGCGCAAAGATGCTCTTCATCTCGGGAAAGAAATTACTCAAACATGCGGAAAGAGCGATTCAAAGTGTCGAACGGCTTGAAAAACTTGTCTTCTTTGATGAGGATGCGGTCCCGAAAAACGACTCGCGTGCGATCTCTTTATCGAGGATCGAAGATCGCGGAAAAGAACTAGATAGAATTGATGAAAATTCGTTCGAGCGGCATCTGTCAAAGATCGATTCATCGGATCTGGCAACGATCATTTACACTTCCGGAACAACTGGTGAACCAAAGGGTGTAATGCTCACCCATGAAAATTTCACTTCCGATATCATTGCCATCTCGAAAGGGTTTCCGATACGTCCGACGGATCGTTCGCTTTCAGTGCTCCCGCTGTCACATATTTTTGAGCGCACGGTTTTTTATGTTCTCTGCTCAAACGGGGTCTCTATCAACTACTGCGATTCATTTGATAAGTTAGCGTCCTCATTATCTGAAACGAAGCCGACAATTATGACGGCGGTTCCGCGATTGTTTGAGCAGGTTTATCACAAGATCGTGAAGAAGGGCAGAGCGGCAGGCGGCGTCAAAACAAAGCTGTTTAATTGGTCATTGGATGTCGGGCAGGCGTATTGGGATAAAAAAGAGCATAGAAAAATGGTTCCGCCCGGGCTTGCGGCAAAACATGCGCTCGCAAGTAAGCTGGTTTTTTCGAAATGGCGCGAAGGTGTTGGCGGCAGCATAAGGTTTTTTATTTCGGGCGGAGCGCCGCTTTCCAGAAAACTTTCATACGCTTTTTGGGCTGCGGGAATTCCGATTTTACAGGGTTATGGAATGACTGAGGCATGCATCGTTTGTGCAAATCGCCCGGAGGACAGCAAAGTGAATTCGATCGGCGTTCCGTTTGAAGGGATCGAAATTAAGGTTGCGGAATCTGATGGTGAACTATTGATCCGCGGTTCGACCGTGATGAAGAGTTATTACAACAAACCCGCCGAGACGGAAAAAGCTCTCGATAAAGATGGATGGTATCACACAGGCGATGTCGGGCATAAGGATGAAGACGGACATTTTTATATCACCGACCGGAAAAAAGATTTGTTCAAACTCTCTAACGGAAAATATGTCGCTCCTCAGCAGGTTGAGAGTTTGCTAAAACAGAGCGCGCTTATTGGTCAGGCTGTTGTTGTAGGTAATGGAAGAAAACAAGTCGGCGCGTTAATTGTTCCGGATTGGGAATCTGTAAAACAAGTGATAAAGGATGAGGGTATTGATGCCTCAGGCACTAGAGAAGTACTTTGTGAGAATCCATACGTCATTAAAAGAATCCAAAACGATGCAATAAAATTTACCAGGGAAATTAATGACTACGAGCGCGTAAAACGAGTTTATCTCTTGCCTCGGGAATTTTCGATAGATAAAGGTGAAATGACCCCTACGTTAAAAATAAAACGCAGTGTAATTGACGAAAAGTATGCCGAGGCGATTGACGAGATTTGCGGGAATTAATCAAAAAGATCTGAACTAGCACGCTTCCTTTAAAGTTAAGCCTTTATCTTCTATTAATAATCTGTCCAACACGGTGCTGTCCTTATGCTGATCATTTAGAAGGATCTGAGCGAGCTCAAACAGCGGCGCCGGGATTTCCGAGACTGAGACTTTCTCATCTGATTGGGAATACTGAGAATAAAGTTCTACCTCGCCCCCGCAGAAATCACATGACTCGATATGTTGTGCGACGACGACAGACGCCAAACGCGGCAGCGCATTGTTTTGAAAATCCAACAACACTTGTGAATCCGGACATTTGGAGCTTTTGCAGAATCCAATCATTTTTATCAAAAACATAAGTGAAAATTAATTTCGGGCAAATCCCCGCTTATTCGCACTAGCGATTTAAACGAAGGTTGAATATTGGTGCTAAGGAAAATAAACCTGTAATAGGCGTTTCCTTCCATAACTAATTTTAAAGAAAACTTCCAATATTTCTCATTTTCAGTATAGATAATCACAAAAAGCCTTTTATTACCAGGGCTTTACCATATTTGTTAAACATAGTTAATAAAAGAAAAAAAGTGTTGCTCATTCAGCAGATAATTGGTAATATCAGTATGTAGCCAATTGAGGGGAATAACTCTCAAACGGAACATCCAATTCTAGTTGTTCGCTCGACAGCTAATCGTATCAAGTTTTCTCAATCCCGCCCCAAGGCTTGATAAACCATTCAAGGTATAAAAAAAGATTTTAGAAACTCAATCGGGAAATGACGCTAATTTCTTAGAGCGAAGCCCTCACTTAACGACAAGCAAAGGCAATCAACCAAAATAATAATAAAGTTCGGAAAGATTTATATGAGTTCTACCAAGCAAAAGGCAAAGAAACGCTCTGGCAAACGAAGTCTTTACAAAAAAAGAATCAATGTCGGGAACTGGACCGACAGCCTTGAAAAATCTGACGTAAATCAGATTTGGGCGGATCTTCACAGAATCGTCTCATCACACCCACTGGTCAGGGCTTCTAAAAAAGCCGGGTTTTTGGTCGAGGAAGGTAAATACAACGTCTATACTGATATGACGCAAGAGCTATTCGTTGCACTATTAGGCAAGGAAAGGTTCCAGCATTACCTCGACACGAATATGACGAACGCCGAGATCGAAGGTGAGATCTCTCAAATTGAACTGACAAATCTCTTAACCGCCCAGCTACGCAAACGACACCCGGAATCCTATAGACTTGCGAGACGCATTTCGACATTAATTCAAACCAGCGAATCATTCAAACGCTTTGATAATATCGACCATCCCAGTGTGCATCGAAGACTGGCAGACAGAATTTATGGCTTAGCGCAATGGAAAGACCGCAAATCTCGAAGAAACCAGCAAGAGCTTGAGGAAAGGGTAAAAAGTGTTTCTTTTCACAATCGTGACACCCGAATGGTCGGATGTACGGGTGATTCCCAGGTAGTTATCAGCAATGCAGAACTCGAAAAACTCATAATTCGTGTTTTCAAATCCGTCGATTCTCCGGTAAACGTAAGAAGTTTGCGCGGGCTCGTGATGAAGCGTCTTCCAATAATGGATATATACCTCGTTCCAATAACTGCGCCAAGCAGCAGTGAAAGCGATTTCAATTTAGACCTCGACCCGGCGGATCTCAGAGATAATCCTGAAGAAGATTTATTGAGGAAAGAAGGTGAAGTAACAGCAATTGGGTTTGTCGAAAATTTCCTCAAAAGCCTTAATAAATCAGCCCGCGGTAAAGCAAAGCAGTACACTCGAATGTTGAATGTTTTGTGGCATTGCTATCTTTCATCAGATATCGGAACGCAGCTTGAGGTAGCAGATAAGCTGGGAGTTTCCGATTCCCTCGTGTCGGATTATAGAAAACGAATAGAATCCAATTTGCAGTCGTTGTCATTCAACAGCGTAAATGAAGCACGACAATTTGAAAAGGTTCTAAAAAAGAAAGTTAAGAAAATTGTCGCGGTTGACGAAGAAGAAAAGATTACCGCATAAAATTTACCCATACTTCTTTAAGTTTATAGTTTGTCCTTTAATTGCTAAAATTCAGCAAGCATGATTTGTTCAAGGACTCTCTAAAAACTTTCTGCCTCGATTCGAATTCGATTCGCCTATTAGTATTTTGCACACCTCCAAATAATGACACCGAGAATACAGGCCTGCCAGCGACACCAATAGACCTGATTATAGATCTTTAGGGTTATCGAAAGCCGATGATGAAAAGTGCGGAACGTGTCGATAACAAAAGTTTACGCGCCCCCAAAAACGAGGAAGCGAAAAGATAGACAAGCCTCTCGATGACGGTTCGCTTCAGAGCACGTCTAAAAAAACCGACCTTCCGATTCAAGCGACCGGCGAAAATGGCGAGTTGCTCGGAGCGGAAGTTTTCGTTTTAAACCCATATACAAAAGAGAAGTCCGAAAGTGAAAATGCTAACACTGCTAAAGGAATAACGGAGGTCAGCACATCCAAAGTTTCCAAGCAGCAAATTCTGCTGATACTGAGAAAGAAAAAAAAAAGCGGAAAGAAGAAGATATTGCGGTGTTGACGAAGAAATGCAAATCCTCGCGGAAACAGGGTGTTATGCTGATATGACGCTTCGTTCGGCACCCGATCAATCTCAGGTATCGATGCTAAATGCAATTTATGAATGTGCGCATCCGATCGCCCAAGCCGTACCTCACAGGAGTGGAAATTCTGTTGAAGCAGATGGAAGATTTCCCCAATTACCACTTATATTTACATGACCGCTGGTTCTCAACTGGACGAGGAAGTAAAAGGGGTCCCGATTCCGAGAATCGAAGACGGTGCCCTCGTTAGTAATCAGGAAATTAATGAGTCGCGATTCCGGCGCTGGCGAAATGCTAACATTACGGTAAATGGACGGTCCGAATGGGTTTTTATAAAGCTTTATTGTCACGGATTTTTCACGCATGATCAAAGGGCATGTATCGGTGAAGATGCGCAAAGATTTTTTAGTGATATCGTAGAAAGGGTGAAAAGACGGGCGACTACAATGTGCACTTCGCCTCGGCAAGAGAAGCGGCGAACATGGTTTTTGCGGCAATCGATGGAAAAACGGGAATCCGCATCAGTATCGGGATGATTACTTGAAATCGATAATGAATCTTGAAAAAATTAAAGACACAAGAAAAAACTCAAGAAAAAGGCATTGGTTTAATGACAACATTGATGGGTAACCCTCTCGAAAAAATAAAGAAACTCAAAGGAAGAAGTTGGTCCGATATTCGTACGCGTGGAAAGCAATCCCTTTCTGCTTACACAGAGCAGATCGGCTTAAAAGGCAAAATTCCGACGGACGACGAGCTGCGCAAACTCTTGGTGCGCTCGGAGTTTTTCAACGATATAGTTACAGCCGACGAACTTTACACCAAGTTTTTCGAAGTTGGAAAGTGTAATTTCTTTCCTGCCTTTATCGATAAGGAAAATACGACCGCGTTATTCCTGGACACCTTTGGCTCACAAACCGTAGCGAAATTTGTCGAAGATGCAAAAAAATTGTGTGAAGACAAATTTGATCTGCTTGGATATAAGGATTTGGATTTTGGGGATCCGGTGGACTGGCACTACGAACCGGTTTCCGATATCCAGGCACCGATGCAGCATTGGAAACTCTTTGATGATCTCGAAACAGAAGGAACCGGTGATCGGAAAATCGTATGGGAAGCCAATCGCCACCAGCATTTTTTTACACTCGGTATTGCGTACCTCCAAACCAAAGACGAGCGTTTCGCCGCCGCTTTCGTAAGGCATTTGGATGGCTGGATGGAGCAAAATCCGCCGGGCATGGGTATAAATTGGGCGAGCAGCCTTGAAATTTCATTTCGCGCGATGTCTTGGTTATGGGCATTTCATTTCTTTAAAGATTCACAAAGTTTTACGCCTGGAGTGTTTCGCAAGGCGCTAAAATATTTGTTTGCCCACGGCACCCATATTGAGCAGTATTTATCAACCTATTACAGTCCGAACACGCACCTCACGGGGGAAGCTCTGGGGCTTTATTATCTCGGCACGCAGCTGACTTTTTTAGAACGGGCAGGTCACTGGCGAAAAATCGGTAGGAAGATTCTCTTAGAAGAGCTAGATAAACAAATTTTGCCTGATGGGGTGTATTTCGAACAAACAACTTGGTATCAAAGATACACGGCAGATTTTTATTTACACTTTCTGATCTTGCACAAGTTAAACAATGAGAAGATCGTGCCTAAAAAATCTGCAAAACTGGATAAGAAGGTTCAATCATTGCTGGATTTTATGATGTTTGCGACTCGACCCGATGGGACAACACCGATAATCGGAGATGACGACGGAGGAAGAGTTTTGCCACAAACAGATTCGACCCCGGATAATTTCCGAGGAACGCTTTCGGTTGGTGCGGTTTTATTCAAACGCGAAGATTATAAATACGTTTCAAAAGATGGGTCTCAAGAACTATTATGGTTATTGGGGGAAGAAGGGATGAAAATATACGATTTTCTCGAATCGTATCATCCTGAAAATAATTCCAAGGCTTTTGAAGATGGCGGCTATTTTGTGATGCGAGATGGCTGGTCAGAAACCGACAACTATTTACTTTTTGATGCCGGAGACATTGGTTCTCACAATGGCGGACATGGACATGCAGATACTCTTGGATTTGAGCTAGCGGTCGCCGGAAAAACAATGCTAATAGATCCCGGAACGTATACCTATCACGAATCTAGGGAACTAAGGGATTCGTTTCGTTCGAGTAGCGCACATAATACGCTAACTATAGACGATGAGTCCTCCTCTCAGTTTGGCGGTAAATTCTCCTGGCAGACGAAGGCCGTATCCATGGTTAAATCGTGGATGTCGCTTGATCGCTTTGATTTTGTCGAAGCCTCACATGATGGGTACCAGCGACTTGAGAATTCTCCGGCAGAGCATACTCGGAGCATCCTATTTTTACGAAATGAATACTGGATAATGCGCGATTTCGTAAATACCGCCGGTGAACATAAATATAGACAAAATTTCCATTTCCCTCCGGAGGCTAAACCCGCGACATCAAAAACCCGAAGCGGCAAAGAATTCCTCAGAGAAAATGACAGCGAAGGCAATGGTTTTGGATTATTTACATTTGGTGACAATGGATTATGGCAAGAAAAGGAGGGATGGATTTCAAGGATTTACGGTAAGCGCGAAAAGGCACCCTTCTATCAGTACCAGTCCGAAGGAAGCGGCCCGCAGGAATTTTTCACCTTTATGATTCCGCGAGAAACTGGCGATCCGGAGCCAGAAGTAATTGAAACGCAAGTAACGGCCGGACGTGCGTTTGTCGTCAATTACCGTGATTATCAGGATTTATTTGTCTTCGCCGATGGTGACGGACAACTTATCAGAACAGAGTTTTTCGATACGGATTTCCGATTTTTGTGGGCGCGCTTGAGCGCGGGTGACGAGCTGCCTGAGGAGTTTGTGCTAATTGACGGAAATCGTTTTTCGCTTGGTGGAAGAGTAGTAGTTGATTACGAGAGTAAGCTTGAGTATGCGATAGCGAGAAGATTCGGAAAAAAACTGCACGTCAGGACTGAAAAGGAAGTCTTTAGCGTTTCGCTTCCCCAAACCAGTCCGAACACATATATTGTCAAAACCCCGGCCGATGAATAAGTCGGCAGAAATAATATTGTTTATCAGAATGAATATGGGTTTATGGGTGATGGCGCCGGATCCGGGAAGAATACGATCGACAGATTTTTCCCACGCGCAAAAATCGAAAAGAATATTATTATCGGAGGACGGGCATCGGTTTACGGTCGGGAAAATTTTTATTCGTCTTCGATCAGGCAGGTTGGATTTCGCGATTTCAGATCTACAATTTAAAAGCTGATAGCCCTTTTAAGACTCACGGTGTAAACGGTATGCAGATTGGAGCGAGTCTAAATCCGGCGAATATTGGCTGAAGATAACAGAATCAATGAATCTAGCCGAAATCACAAAACTATCTTCCAATATTTTCTACCAATGATTTAAATCTTTCGTCGTCGCGAATGGAGTCTAAGGTTTTATCTTTTTCAAACCACGGCTTGTTTTCGTAACCCAGTTTGACTGCCCGTTCTAACCAAATCAAAGCCTCTTCTTTCTCCCCTAATAACGCATAGGCAGAACCGAGCCAATATGCCATATCGTGATCGGCTTTCGAAAGACTCAGTGCGTCAGGGGTGAGTTGGGCACGCGCTTCTTCTTGTTTTCCCTGCTTAGCAAGATAGATCGCCAACATGGGGCGAATTCCGTCCATCTTCGGGTTCTTTTCCAGAACGTTTGTAATTATTTCGACAGCTTCCTCAACGTCGCCTTTGTGAAAAAGTGCATTGGAACGAAATACTTTGATAAGGGGATGATTTGGCTCCGCTTTCGCACCCTTATCAAGCTCCTTCAGCGCTTTATCGTATTCCCCGAGATATGTAAAAATCCTGGCGCGGTTGTAGCTCGAAACCGCTTGCGCGGCAGGATCGAGTCGCGCAAGTTTCTGAAAACTCTTTAACGATTCTTCATATTCTCCGTCTAAACGGTGCACAACTCCTTTAACAAAATAAATCGGCGCTTCATTAGGAAATTCCTCTTGCAGTTGTTTCACTTCTGCGCGCGCCGTGGCTTTTTCGTCTCGTGCAAGATAGATCATCACCATTAAAACTCGCGCTTCGGAGACGTTTGGATCGTATTTAAATGCCTTCTCAAACGCCTCTTCGGCGAGATCATAATCGCCTGCGTCACCCATTCCCTTAAAGATCCTATTCGCATAGCATGCACCTAAACCGCTATACGCCAAAGCAAATTCCGGATCGAGCACGATCGCGCGTTTGAAATTTTCAATTGCGGCTTCGCTGTCTTCCGCGGAAACTGTTCTGAAAATAAAACGACCGAAGTTATCACGCCCCCGAAGGTATTGTTCGTATGCGCTGGCGTCTTTCGTAGGTCGGCGACCCAGCACTCCCTGCTCCTCATCCGAAAGTTCGAGTCTTAATCCCTCTAAAATATGTTGACCGATGATGTCCTGGAGTGCGAGAATGTCTTCTCCCTCCGCATCGATCCGGTCGCTCCATAAAATCTCACCCGAAACCACATCCAGGAGTTGTGCAGTGACGCGCATTCTTTCGCCGGCCAGTATGAAACCCGCCGTAAGAACGGCGTGAACCCTCAATTCGCGGCCTACTTCGCGCGGGTCAAAGTCGGTTCCCTGATATTTTGCTATCACGGAGCTTGGTCTTACGATTAGCGAACGTAATTGTGCGAGCTCGGTAATAACTGCATCAGCGAGTGCAAATTCATAGAAAGTTGCCGCCGGGTCTTTGCTCAGGTTCGTGAATGGAAGGATCGCTATCGTCCGTTTTTCTTTTCCAGTTGCGGTTAGCGTAATATCGGGTGCGTAGGTTGGCGTAACCGATACGGAAGAGTCGGGTGGAGTGGATGTCGATCCTGTTTTTCCGGTTATCCAGTTCCAAGCTCGTTTTACCGGACTATTATTTTCCAGGTACAGCGGCTGAAAGCTTTCTTTGATTACGGGCACGCCGCCAGATATCTCCTGCAAGACCCCTCGCAAGTCTTTTCCCATTTCACCGATGTCCTGATACCGATCTTTAGGGTCCTTTGCCAACGCACGGTCAACGATTTGCTGCAGCCTTGGCGGCAGAATTTCCGATCGCATTTCAGCCAAAGGAGTAGGGGAAGCGTACAAGACCTGGTGTCTTACATCTACAACACTCTTTCCCTGAAATGCCCAAATTCCGGTAAGCATTTCATACAAGAGAACGCCCGTTGAAAAAATATCTGCGCGATGATCTGTTTTTTCTCCCTTCGCTTGCTCCGGCGCCGCGTATGTCGCGGTTCCGTATGGAATTCCCAATTCTGTCAGGTCGATCTGTTCGCCGCTGGTTCCTGCAAAAGGTTCATCCATCAACAATTTGGCCAACCCGAAATCTAGTATCTTTACCTGTCCTTCATCGCTGACCATCACATTTCCGGCTTTAATATCGCGGTGAATTATATTTTTCGAATGAGCGTAGGCGAGTGCGTCGCAAACCTGAATCTCTATCTTCAGCGCTGTCGCGAGTTCGAGCGGACGTCCGTCGACAAGTTCACGAACGTTTTTGCCCCCGACATGCTGCATCGCTATATAAAAGATGCCATCATCTTCGTGATAATCGTAGATCGTACAAATATTCGGGTGATCGAGCTGCGAACAAAGTTTTGCTTCGCGCTCAAACCTTTTGAAATTTGCGGTTTTAGCCGTTAGCTCAGGCGGGAGAACTTTGATCACAACGGTTCGGTCCAGTTTTGTATCGAGGGCTTTATAAACTGTACCTTGCCCGCCGGCACCGAGTTTTTTCAGGATTTCGTATTGGTGGATCTTCTCGCCAATCATAAAAGATCGCTCAGATAATAAGTATTGGAATTTGGCTGGCAAACATTGATTTTGCGTCCGAAGATTGAAACAAGGTAGTGCAAAAAGGATCGACAAACTGTCGATCAGATTTTGATCGTTCAGCCGCGCGGGGGATCGCCCCAGCCGGATTGAATATATTCGCCGTTTTCAACGATAACGGGAACCGTCAAGTCACCGCTTGAATACGCGAGCATTTTTTCTTGATTCTCCTTATTGTTTTGAGCATCATATTCGGTAAACTCGATATTATTCTCTTTGTAATAGTCACGTGCCTTATCACAATATGGACAGTTTGGTTTCGTGTAAACTTCTAAAGACATCGTCGGGTTCTCCTTGTGTGTGAGATAGTTTAACAATTGAAACAAATTAATAAAAGCTTAGCGAAGAATTCATGGAAAATAGAGACCTTTTTGAGCCATTTGAACGACTTATCGAAATCACGATAGATGGAAAAACCGTAGAAGTTCCCGAAAATAATACCCTTTTGCGATGCTTTCAATATCTTTCACTTGAATCAATTTCCTACGGCGATTTTTGTTGGAACGGAGATTGTCTGAATTGCCAGATATGGATCAAAAACGGCGACAAAGAAAAAGCCTTTATGGCTTGCAGGGCAAGGGTCGAAGAGGGGATGGAAATCGTTCGACTAAGCCCTGAAATCGTCATCAACCCGTCGAAGAATTGACCTCTCTATTCTCGTTCATCAATTTAACAAAACGGTCAAAATGATAAGCAGCGTCATGCGGTCCCGGTGCAGCCTCGGGATGATATTGAACGCTGAATATCGGAAGTGTTTTGTGTCTGATACCCGCAACAGTATCATCGTTTAGATTCACATGCGTAACCTCGACGTCATTTGGAAGCGAATTTCGGTCTACTGCAAATCCGTGATTGTGAGAGGTAATTTCAACACGTCCGCTCAAAAGGTCCTTAATCGGTTGATTCCCACCGCGATGCCCGAATTTCATCTTATAAGTTTTTCCACCAAACGTTTGTCCAAGTATTTGGTGGCCTAGACAGATTCCAAACATTGGCAACCGTACATCTGTCAAATTTTGTATTTCTCCGATGACCGCTTCCATCGAAGCAGGATCTCCGGGACCATTTGAGAGAAAAATTCCATCCGGTTCGAGGGCAATCACATCTTTCGCCTTAGTCGAGGAAGGAACAACAGTAATTCTACAACCCGCTTTCGCAAAACTCCGAAGAGAATTAGTTTTTACGCCAAAATCATAGCAAACGACATGGAATTTCTCCTTTCCCTCAGATTTGATCACGTACGGTTTCGGTGTCGTAACCTCGCTGGCAAGCTCACGATTGTTCATCTCCGGCGATTCAAGAACCCTTGTAAGGAGCGAGGTTTCGTCTAAATCAACACTCGAAATTGCCGCTCTCATCGCTCCTTTATCCCGAATATGTTTTACCAATGCTCTAGTGTCAATTTGTTCGATGCCGGCAATTTCGTTCCGTTTTAAATAGGCATCGAGAGTTTCACTCGATCGCCAATTCGAGCTTACTTTGCTAGCTTCTCGAACGACAAAACCTTCGACCCATGGACGCCGCGATTCTGCGTCGTCTTCATTTACACCGTAGTTGCCGATAAGCGGATATGTCATGCAAACGATTTGTCCGGCATAGCTGGGATCGGTCAGAATTTCCTGATAGCCGGTCATCGACGTATTGAAAACCATCTCGCCAAAAGTTTCACCTTTCGCGCCGAATGAAACTCCGCGAAAGGATCGTCCGTCTTCCAAGACCAAAATTGTTTTTTTTGATAAGCTCATGGAAAAAATTACGCTCAAAAAATTAATGGTTGATCGGTCTAGCTTAAATATCTTTGCTAAAACAATCAACCATCACGAATGTATTAAATCTTCGGTCTAACCTTCGTCTTCAGTGCCAGAATCACCGGCCGGCTCATCTTCGCCCTGAGGAACGCCGGGATATGTTTCCGTCTCGTCGAGCTTTGTTTCGCCTTCTTTTATAAATCCGAATTTCGAAGGTCTCCAGTATCTAAAAAAAGCTTTACCGTAAATATATTTTTCGGGCACCAAACCCCACTCACGCGAATCGGAAGAGTTGCCACGATTGTCACCCATAACAAAAAAGTAATGTTTCTTAACCTTGATAGGGCGTCCCAAATCGGACATCTTTGCGAGTTCGGACTTTTGGATATAGGACTCGGTTAATTCCCGATCATCGATAAAAACCTTTCCATCCCTAATATCAACAGTTTCATCGGGCAATCCAACTACCCTTTTAACAAAACTCTTATTCGGATCTTGAGGATACCAAAAGACAACAATGTCGCCCCGGTTGATATGTCCCCAACCGACGCTTCGAAAATTGTAATAGACCAATTTATTTACAATCAGCCGCTCGCCATTCTGTAGATGTGGAACCATCGAGGTACCTTCAACAACTACGGGCTGGGCAATAAAAACGCCAAACAAAACAAAAACTGACACGATCAAGATTATGTCGCGTGCAAGCCGTAAACTTTCGGTCCACAATCCCTGCTTTGCCGCTTGCCTAAGCTTGTAAACTTCGATGTTTCGATCATCCTTTATAGATATATCGCCGAAGTCATATTGATTGTTTTGTTTTAAACTAAACATAGGTCGGAAGTTCGATGAGTGTCAGCGGGTAGAGCGTTGGAAATTTCCTCACCTCAATAGAAATTAACTGCTAAAAGGGTGATTTGTCAACGAGATCGAACATGAACCTACGCAATTTTCTCACATATTTCGTCGTCGAATAGAGTTTTTCTTACAATCGACTATAATTCAGTATCACATAAAAAAATAATTTGGGAGCTTACGATTGAACGAACACATCCGCCAGCTGTTTCCGGTACTTGAGAAGACCACGTATTTAAATTGTGCGGCAGTGGGGCCGGTTCCGACGGTCGCGATCGATGCCGTTGTTTCGCAGCTTCGCGACGTTTCGCTACATGGTTCTAGCAACTATCCTGAATGGGTCGAAACAAAAAACCGTGCTCGCGGGCTGATCGCGGAAATGCTCGGCGTACGTGATGAGCAAATTGCATTTATGCGGAATACTTCCGATGGTTTCGCGACTATCGCGAACGGTTTGGAGTGGAATGAAGGCGATAATATTGTAACTTTCGAACACGAATTTCCAGCGAATTTTTACGCATGGCGAAGAATCCGCGACAAATACGATGTTGAACTTCGGCTTTGTTCGGAGCGGGACGGGCGCATTGATATAGACGAATTCACTAGTCTTATCGATGAAAATACACGGGTTGTTGCAATCAGTGCAGTGCAGTTCTCAACTGGATTTCGCGCCGATCTTTTGCGAATTGGAAAGACAGCGCGGCAGGTCGACGCGCTTTTTTGTGTAGACATAATTCAGGGTTTTGGAACAATAACTTTAGATTTGCCGGCACTCAGTGTTGATATCGCCAGTGGTGCGAGTCACAAGTGGCTTTTATCACCGGAGGGATGCGGAATACTTTATTTAAGCGATCGTGCGCGTGCTCTGGTCGAACCGACGCTAGTTGGATGGATAAGTGTTGACGATCCCTGGGATTTTTCTGATTATGAGCAGAACTACAAGCCAAACGCGTTGGCCTGGGAATCGGGAACAGGAGCGTCTTCGCTTTTTTACGGTCTCGAACAAAGTCTGAAAATTCTCAACGACGTCGGCGTTGAAAACATCGAGAATTATCTGGGAGAGCTGACGAATTTTTTGTGCGAGTTAATACCTGCGGAACGCTATAGCATCGTAAGTTCGAGAATCGCGGGGGAAAAATCACAGATCGTCTGTATTAAGAGCAATAATGGTTTAAGACCGCAAGAGATATTTAAACATTTGGAGGCGAGGAGTATTGTAGTTTCAGCTCGTGGCGACAAGCTGAGAATATCGCCTCATTTTTTCAATAATCGCGAAGATCTTAAGAACTTGGTGGAAAACCTGCCGTAGGTGCTTAGTCTTCAAGAAAATTTCCGGGAGCGATATCCGGCGTTAAATTATCCAAGTTCAATCGAGTTAAACCGCCCCCGTCCGAAAAAGCGTCTAATCCTGTGCGCTTCCGCTGTCGGAATTGATAAAATAGTAGACCGCTTATAACGCCAAGCGTCATCGCGATCAGAAGCCCGAGGATTATCCACAACACCGTTGCAATAAAAAGGTCTCTGGTTTCGCGTATGAAGACTTGCTCTGCCCGTTTCTGAGCAAAAGGATCGTAGCTCAACCAGCGAACCACTTTTTCATATTTGATCTTATTGAAAAGCGCGTTTGCGGCCGCCTCATTCTTTCCATCGAAGAGGAAAACGCTATAGTTGCCAATTCGCCTGTAAAAAACGGGCGGTGTTTGAGGTGAATCAGCAAGTAGTTGCTTGATATTTTTGTCCGTATCGACGGACGCCTGCGGAGTCCCATATTCAACAATTAAAAGGGTGCCCTCAGGATAATTAGCGGTTACAGCTTCGGTGTCGGCGATAAAATCAACGGCAGAAAAAACCGGTTTCTCACCGAGCGCCCTTAATAACTCTATCTCATTTCTAATAAACACCGCTTCGTTTCGTTTAGTTTCCCAATCTGGAAGATGTTTGATGATTACCGGAATTCCTTCGTCTTCCGAGAGCTCCAAACCTTCCGCGATTTTCCCCTCCAATTGCGAATAAACGCTACCTGAGGAAATCAAAATCAAACAGCAGAAAAGGGGTAAACTGAAGGATATGGGTTTGATCATCAATAGAATTCCGTTGGGTTCTTACTTAATACCAGATATTAGCACGCTGAAAATAAAAACTAAATTGAAATAGTTAAACTAATCGCCCGAAATGCCGTAGAACCTAACGAGCGAACGAAAATCGACCATTAGGTGTATTAAATGCGTCAAATAATACACGCTTTCGTTTAAATCTATTTTTGGATGTCAGGCGAATATAAATGTATGCCAGAGAAAAACGGAATAAAAGCAGGCTAATTCCGAATGTTAAAGGTACTTTCAGCTGCCGAGGGGTTTGGCACGCGAATTGTATAATTACCTGGTGGAAAGGGGGAATACACGAAATGACAACTGAAACTTTAGATTATCCGATTTTACAGGGTTCCAAGACTACTGCAGAGGCAGAAAAAAGTATTAAAACGAAATCTGTTGACGTAACTAAATCAAGTGACTATGAATTAACTCAGGCTTCTTCAAAAGGCGATATGATCGCGTTCGAGGAAGTCTACAATCGTCACCATAGAAGGGTATATGCAATCTGTCTCAGAATGCTTAAAAACTCGAACGAAGCGGAGGATTTGACGCAGGATGTGTTTATTCAGCTTCACCGCAAGATCGGAAGTTTTCGCGGTGATTCCGCGTTCACGACTTGGCTTCATCGTCTAACGGTCAACCAAGTTTTAATGCACTTTAGGAAACGCACGGTCAAGTTTGAGAAAACCACGGAGGAAGGAGAAACACCGGTTCAGATCGTTCTTGGTTCCGAAAAGCCTGGAAAGATGCCCGTTGTTGACAAGATTGCACTTCAAAACGCAATTGAACAGCTTCCGAATGGTTATAAAAATGTGTTTATATTGCACGATGTCGAAGGCTTTGAGCACGAAGAAGTCGCGAGAATCCTGGGCTGTTCCGTGGGAACCAGTAAGTCGCAACTGCATAAAGCGAGATTGAAACTACGTAAGCTTCTCAAGCGAAAGGCCCCTCCAAGACTTGCAAACGTTTACTAAGTGAGGCCTGTTGAAATAAAAAAAGCTTCTCAAATCATGAGAAGCTTTTTTCGCGTTTTTCGATGTCGAATTTCTATTGCTTTTCTAACTCCATTTCGAAAAACTTAAGCCACGTTTTCTTCCCATCCCTAGAGACTTCTCCGGTTTCAAGCCAGTTTCCTTTTTCGTTTATAATTTCCGTAAATTTTACCGTGACGCCACCTTCGGGAACCTCAAATCCCCAGGAGAGTGTATTGCTGCCAGCATCAATTGCAGTGTAACCCTCTTCGCCGCCGTTTGCCTTATACCATCGAAACATGATCTCATCCTCATACAAATCGTAAGAAAAAACTCCGTATGTTTGATGAACGATTCGCTCTTTTCCTGTTTTTTCGTCGACACTTTTTCCTAATCCGTCAACAACCGCAATTTGCCCGTCGAGTTTCCATTTCACAGTTTCAAAGGCAGAAAAAGTCTGACGACCATTTTGGGTCATAATCCACCCTTTTCCTCGCCAATCACCAATCAAGAAATCAAGCTGTTTCATTTTCTCAATCCGCTTAGAGACAGCATCCGATTCATGTCTTTGAGCATCTGTAGCAAATGAAAAAAGAAGCACGAAACAAAATATTGCGATGAAATTCATTGATATTTTTTTCATAAGCCGATTATCGAATTTACGCGGAAATAAATCTTGTAAATTTGCGACACGGGCAATGTTATGAACGACGATTGTCATTTGACCAAATCGTCGTATTCAATATCCTTAACCCTTTTCGCAAAAGCCTTTGGAGAGCGTCCTGTTAAAGATGATAATTCGCGCGCTAGATGCGCCTGATCCGTAAAACCAAGCTCGGCGGCCCGGCTTGCCCAATTTATGTCAGTTTCGATTAGATTGATAGCCGTCGCCCGAAGACGGTATACTCTCGAGAATTGTTTTGGCGTCATTCCTGAATTTTTTCTAAAACGCCGCTCCAATTGACGAGCACTCAAATTCACGGATTCGGCGATTTCAGAAATTTTGGCTTCTCCACTAGATTCTTCGATCAACTCAACGGCTTTCGCAATTTTTGAATCAACTTCAGATTTTTCAATCTGAAGATTCCTTAGCATGTTTTCGAAAATTGAAACGGACTCCTGAAAATTTTTGCATTTACCGAGTTTACGCAAGAGACCTTGGGTCAAATGCGGCATGAGTTTGTTATTTGCCATGGGCTGAGTTGGAATTGTTTTTGGATCACAGCGGAGTATCTTCGCGGAGGAAGCCGGCGAAAATTTCACTCCCCAATGAAGGTCGTCAGCAAAAACTTTCGTATGAAACGCTTCCAAACCCAACCCTTTTACCAGCAGCAAATTCAGATTAAGCCGTTTGTTGCGACGATAGAGGAGCGAAATACGTCCATCCGGAAAAATTTCGAATGGAATTGGAGCGGAGTCGGCACTATCAATCGTGAATTTGAAAAAACAGAATACCAGATGGGATATTTCTCGCGAAGGAAGCACCTCGCTGTACTGAAATCGTACATTTTCAGACAGAATCTCCATCGGTTAGCTCTCGCGGGTTTCTATTATATTAACGTTCCGACGTGCAAGTTCCTCGACAAAACGCTCCGGGTCAATTGCTTTCTCCTGCGGCGTGGCTCCACGCAATGCAACCTCGCCGCTTGCCATCATTTGCGCAATTATCGAGGCTGGAAATGCCGTCGTTCGCATCATGGCACTCAATCCCGTATTCTCGTCATACGTGTCTATGATGTCATATCGGAGAGTTTTCTTTTCGCCTCGGATTATTCCGTCAAAATCAAGACGAACTAAAACATAATCGGGCTCATCAGCAGGAAGATGTTTGGTCAGAAGTTCGCCAAAAATCCGCCTTGGTGAAACACTTTTTCCGTCAATGTCTACGGTCTCGCTCGAACACAAACCAAGATCGATAATTGCCTTAAACTTTTCACAATGTCCGGCGTAGCGAATCGTTTTGTAATCAAGTTCTTTAATTGAACCAAGAAAAGTATCCGGTAGCGTCGATGTTCCGCCGGAGGTCTGGAATGCCTCGAGTTGCGGAAAACCCTCAAAGTTCAGCAATTCGCATTCGGTCATCGATTCGATTTCCACAATTTTTCCGCGACGTATGACTCTTGCTGATTCAACATATTCATTGATCAACCCTTCAACGGAAAAAACTAGCTGATAATTAAGAGGCGGTTTTGGATTCTGTGGCAATCCGCCGACGCGGATATGAATCTCGGTTAACGAGTCAAAACGGTTTGCGCCGTGCATCGCTAAAATCGAGACCAATCCCGGTGCCAAACCGCAATCCGGAATTATGTTGATTTCAGCATTTCTTGCTTTTTCGTTGAGAGCGAGCTGATCGTCTACTACGTAGTTGTTGCCGCCGAGGTCGCAAAAATTCGTTTCAGTTTCAATTGCTATTTTTGAGAGTTCTAGGTTGTACCAATAGTTCACACAGGAGATTGCGGAATCGTGTTTTTCCATCAGCGACGCGGTGTTTTCATATTTCGAAACATCGAGTCTAACTGCTGTGAGCTTTTGTGAGCCGATTTCGGCGGCCAGTTTCTTTGCCTTATCGCCATCGGAATCGGCAACCGTAATGCTCGTTACTTGAGGCGAGTTGTGGACGAGATCGTACGCTGCTCCGTATCCCATTCGACCTGCGCCAAGTACCAATAACTTCATAAAGCAATTTCCCGGGATCGTTGACAAGGCTGACGAAGGCCCCAATCATACCGCCTACCAGTCGTCGATTTCCTCCGGTGCCTGATCTGAAATGACCTTCCCGGCATAATCCCACACCTTGTCCTTCCATTCTCTGACGGATTTGGTCAGCATAAGAGCAACTAGTGGATGCGCCGCGTTTCGCTCTAGTCGCAACACTTCGGCCGTCACAGAAACTTCTTCCGCTTTTTCGGTTACTGTCAGGTTTACGGTGCTGCCTACTTGGGGCAAAGAACGAGGTAAATAAATCAACGCGCCTTTGGGACTTACGTTCTCCGTCAAACCCTCTTCAATCATTTGGTTTCCGTTTTCATCTTTCCATTGAAGACGTATCGGAAAGGAAATATTACGCCTTTCTCCAACCCTCCGTTCGCGCATATATTTATTGTGTTCTCCTGATTTAAAACTTCCTGAATGATCCGCACCGGCGTCGTAAAGCCCGCGAGATAGACTATTATTATTAGTCGATTTCGTAAAAAGTATATTGCCGAGTTATTACAATTTATGCAAATTGGGGTTGCGGAAAAGCTGGACAAACGTTTTTCCGTATGCTAGCCTCAATGTTTATTTGGCGAAACTTCTGCTAAATAATTTATGGTTTAACGACCAAACTTCAACTAAAGGAATAGTTGATGATAGTGAATACAAAGACAATATGAGTGTTGTAAGACACTTTTTTTTTATTATAAAAATATATAAATAGAGTATTTAGGAGAATTTAATGAGAAACGTAGCTAGAGGTGGCGTAATTTTACTTGTGATTGGATTACTCGTAGGTGTTGCCTATTTCCAAACAAAAGTAGAAGCCGTGACCCGCATCGCGAGTGAATCGCAGGAAAATTTAATAAGCAATAACACGGAAAATAATAATATTGAAAAATACGAAGTTAATGTAGAAGTTGAAGCCGAAGCCGAAACCGAATCGGCAGCTAGTTCGGAATCATCGGCGAGAACCTTCCGCGCGACAGCATACTGCCTTCGGGGAAAGACAGCATCGGGTAGAATGGTTCGTCGAGGTATTGTTGCGGCCGACCCGCGAGTGCTTCGTCTAGGAACGAAAATTAGGATGTCCGCCGGGAAATATTCGGGAAATTATGTAGTTGCGGATACAGGCGGAAGGATTAGAGGACGTATTTTAGACATATGGGTTCCCAGTTGTGCCGAAGCGAGACGATGGGGACATAGAAGTGTTCAGGTAAAAGTTCTTTCCAAAGGAAAGAAAAAGGGCAAGAAAAAGAGACGACGAACCGAATAGAATTTTTTTATTTTTTTATAACGATTAAATTGATAAACCGCTTCGAATCTTGAAGCGGTTTATTTTTTGCCCTAAACGGAGGGTTTTCTTCTAACCAAATACACTACTCCACCATTATCATCGCTTAAAAGAAATGAGTCCGGAGAAAGTTTGTGAATATCAAGCGGGCGACCATTTACTTTATTACCCTTTAAAAAGCCGGTAATAAAATCCTGATGGCTTTCGTCCTTCCTCACAATCACAACCTTGTACCCTTTTCCCAATGACTTGTCGGTCGATCCGTGGAGAGCGATTAGAAAAGAATCCCTTATCAACTCATCACTCGTTTCCGAATCGAAATAGTCGAATCCCATTGCGGAGCTATGTGCTGCAAACCATGAGTACGAAACCGGAACTCCACGACAGTGCCCGCGTTCACCGCTAGTTTTGTCTCGATAAATTCGACCTTTATGCTGATAACATCGAGCCCAACCGTAATCTTTGCCCTCTTTGACCGCATGAAACGTATCATCGGGTTTATTTTCTCCAAGATGGTCCACGCCTTGGTTTGTTGCAAATAAAATATTTCCGAGCCATAGCATTCCTACCGCATTTCGCAAACCTGTTGCAAAAATT
Source organism: Pyrinomonadaceae bacterium (assembly GCA_041746475.1). Lineage (GTDB taxonomy): Bacteria > Acidobacteriota > Blastocatellia > Pyrinomonadales > Pyrinomonadaceae > Aridibacter. The sequence goes on from JBGTGX010000052.1 coordinate 40,319, forward strand.
CTTGTTTTGCTACCATCCGGATTCATTTCCAAAACGCTCGCGCGAAAAGACTCGCCAGGTTTCTCGCGGCAAGCGTTACAGCTAGATCCAACGGATATGTATATTTTCCCATTTCCGCCGACAACGATCGTTCGCGTAAGATGCCAACCACCGTATTTATAGATCAAACCGTAATCGGGAAAAGTTGCCAGTGTTTCCGGCTCGAGATCGGAGGGCTTTTCTTCTCCGAGCGTAAACTTTCTACGAGTGAGTCTGTCGGTTTCAGCCAAATAAAACCACGCCTGCGAGTTTTCGTCCGTGTAGAAAGCAACGCTATTGGGATTTCTTAAGTCCGACATGTACGTGATGACCCTTCCAAATTTACCCGTTTTTTGGTCAAATTGATCCAAAATATAAACTTTTCCCTTCTTGTTGTCGGAAAGATCGTACATATCTGTTACGAAAATCCTTCCATCAGGAGCTTTTGCAAAAAATCGTACGCGCTTTAGCCCTTCCGCGGCAGGAATGATTTCGTATGCTGCGGGTAGATTTAAGTCAAAGGTTTTCCCGTTTTCCAGTGTGACTGTTTGCGTTGCGAGGAGAGGCTGCGTCGAGTCGACCTGACACGATATAGCGAAAACCAAAACGGTCGCCAATCCTGAATTTATTAAAATCCTAGCTGTTTTCAGTTTTGCGTGAAAGTAAAGTTTTTTCATCTTTGCGCGATTGCAGTCCGATGCGTTAAAAATAGAGCACTATGAATGTTGAACAATTTCGTGTACCCGAAGGTGAAAAATTGAATTTGCAAGATTATCAAATGGAGCTCACCGGTGATTATACAAGCAAAGACGACGCCGAGAAAGACCTTGAAAAGAACGTAGAGCGGTTAAGCAAACTTCAGCGAAAATTGTATGCGGATGACACCTGTTCGCTTCTGATAATTTTTCAGGCGATGGATGCCGCGGGGAAGGACGGTACGATTCGCCACGTTATGAGCGGACTCAATCCCCAAGGGTGTCAGGTTTATTCATTCAAGCAGCCGTCGACGGAAGAGCTAGACCACGATTACCTTTGGCGGTGTGCAAAAGCAATGCCGGAGCGGGGGAGGATAGGAATTTTTAATCGATCTTATTATGAGGATGTACTGATTGTTCGCGTCCATCCGGGGATCTTACAATCCAGTCAGCTCCCGGATAAAATTAAGAATGATCCGGATATTTGGCGAACGCGTTTTATACAAATCGCAAATTTCGAAAAGCACCTTACTCAAAACGGCACTCACATTCTAAAATTTTTTCTTAACGTTTCCAAAGAAGAGCAAAAGCAAAGATTTCTTGCAAGAATCGAAACACCCGAAAAAAACTGGAAGTTTTCTTCGGGTGACGTGAAAGAACGAGGCTTTTGGGAGGACTACCAAGCCGCTTACAGGGAAGCGCTCCAAGCCACGAGCACCGAAACAGCTCCATGGTTTGTGATACCGGCAGATCATAAATGGTTTATGAGATTGGCGGTTTCGGAAGTTATAGCGAAAAAACTGGACTCAATGAATTTGGCATTTCCGGAAGTTAGCGAAGAACACTTGGAAAGTCTACGACAAGCTAAGAAACTGCTCGAAAGCGAGACTTAGACCTCGCTTAGCGTAACGATGTCAGCACGGTTTCTTGCTTCGTCGAGGAAAGTCTCAATATCGCTTTCGACTTTGCGCTCGGTCAATATCTCAATAATTCTATCGCGCACCTGTTCAAGGGGAGGGAGCAGGAGCCCCGGATTTTGCCTTCTGAACTCTGGCGTAAATTCATCGCGATAATATCGCAGTTCGTCTTCTAGAGTGATTACTACGAACGAGCGGAACCTAAAGTCGACGTATTTTTCTATCGCTACACGATCCCCGATCATTCTTTGGAAATTGTCATCATCGATCGAATCAAACCCCACAGTGCGCAACCTATTAACGAACTCACCCGTAGTTGGAAAAAGATTAACGATGCGTTTTATTTCATTGTTGACTTCTTCTACACTCGGATCTTCCCTAGGAAGGCGCCTGGCCTCCAGAGCAATGAGTCTTTGCCTGATCAGCACTTGAAGTGCCCGATTTAAATCCTGCGACGTCGGAGGATCGATCTTAACATCCGGGACCAGCGCAAGCTGCCAGACAAGATCGGAATATGTAATCAATTCAGGCCGGCCGCCGTCGCTTACCGTAGCGACGATTTTATCGACGGTCTGCTGGGCAAATTCATGATCGGAAAAAACAAACAAAATCATCACGAAGAAAATTATGTAAGTACTGAATTTTCCTTGTTTTAGAGAGTTTCGTTTCATAGAGAATTTTACGATTCTTTATCAGATTCTATTTTGTGTCAACTTTCAGTACTTTGTGCGTTAAAACCGTTGACAAAGTGTTAAAACTTGTTTAGCTTAGAACTAGGGATTGTGCGTTTCCAAACTGTGCTTACCTCCTGATTCAAACCAATCAGATGAACCAATCTTCCTAAAGTTTGTCGAATAAGTATTTTAGCAATCATGACAGCCCGAGAACCAAATATAGATTATCAAAATGCGCCCGAAATAAACGGATTGCAATCGGATCTAACCTCACCGCTAAGATTTGTTTCGGATCTCGGACGAAGTTTGTTATTTACGGTCCATCCAATGAAGGTTGCCAGCAGAATCGCTTCAAAGGTGCGGGATGGAGTTGGGGCCTATTATTGTGCAGTCGCAGTGGAACTCGATCATATAGGAATGGTGAGCCGGGCGTTTGACGAATCCGGGGATAAAACGTCTGAACTATTTCACAAAGGAAGATTCAAGGATTGGCTTTCAATTCTTCCATCGCAAGTTTCATTTTCTACTCACTTTAGAGATGAATATTTCTTCAGAGGGGGAGAACACCAATTCGAGTTCGTGTCGCCGATACATATTGAAGGTGAGGTAAAGGGAGCGATCATAGCTGGGTTTCGGACTGAAGATGATTGTTCGTCAGCGGATCGCCAGTTGATCGAGGCTGTGACGCAAATAGCTGCGATGAGCCTTAATTTATCAGCTCACTACGAGGCTGCACTCAGTTCATCGGTTCAACAAGCCAAAGATGAGCATAGGAAGTTTACGGAATCAGTTTTAGATGCATTGCCGGTCTCGCTCTATGTGATCGATAGTGACTATCGCATTGTAGTTTGGAATCAGCATAGGGAAATTGGAGTCCAGGGCGAACCAAGAGATTCGGTAGTTGGGCGCAACGTATTTGAAGTTCTTTCGAAATACCCTACCAACAAACTCCGCAAAGAATTTCAACGCGCATTTCTTACAGGAAAGATCGAAAGAATTGAACAGCAGACGATCGATAAAGATGGCGTAACAAAGCATTGGGTCGTAAGCAAAATACCTATGCGTGATGAAAACGGGAAGATCACCCACGTAATCACCATCGGGGAAGACGTAACCGCGCGTGTAGAGGCGATCCACGCTGCGAGTCGCGTAGAAAAACTTGCTGCGGTCGGAAGACTAGCAGCGGGAGTTGTCCATGAGATTAATAATCCGCTTGCAACGATCTCCGCTTGCGCTGAAGCTCTCGAGGCGAGAGTTGATGAAGGTACATTTGGAAATTCACCCGATGTTGATGATTTGACTCAATATCTTGGTTTGATCCGCGACGAATCTTTTAGATGCAAGTCGATAACAAACGGACTTCTTGATTTCAGTCGCGGCAGAACGGGAAATCGTTTTCCGATTGATATTGCAGAGGTTTTGGAGTCTTCTTCAAACCTTCTCAGCCATCAACAGCGCGGCGATGATATTGAAATTGATGTTCAAATCGAAGGTGAATTGTCGTTGTTAAATGCGGATGAAGGACAAATTCAGCAGGCAATAATCGCTCTCTCAACAAATGCGATTGATGCAATGCCAGACGGTGGAAAACTTACGTTTCGGGCCTTCGAAGACAAGAAACAAGTGGCCATCGAAATCACTGATACGGGTTTCGGAATTAAGCCCGATAATATGTCGAAGATATTTGAGCCTTTCTTTACAACGAAAGAAGTTGGGAAAGGAACCGGGCTCGGTTTAGCCGTATGCTATGGAATAATTACAGACCATGGCGGGCGTCTAGCCGTGCGGTCAAAAATCGAACAGGGATCGACCTTCACGATATATTTGCCGATTGAAACTCAAGACGCAGAGAAAACTAAGTAACGACAGAAGCAAGCCCCCCTCGCTTCTCTTACTGCACCTTTCCACGAAAGATTATGGCGAAAATTTTAGTAGTAGATGATGAGCGAAATCTTCGGATTGTTGTCCAAAAAGAAATGGGGCGGCAGGGGCATGATGTGGAAACCGCATCTGACGGCGAATCCGCTTGGAAAATGCTCGAAGAAGAGAGCTTTGAAGTCCTGCTGTGCGACATAAATATGCCGCGTTTAGATGGTATAGAGTTGCTTCGCCGCCTTCGCTCCAAAAGCCAAAATCCGCCTGAGGTGATAATGCTTACCGGTCAGGCGACGGTCGAAAGTGCGATCGAAGCGATGAAGCTGGGCGCATATGATTACCTTACAAAACCTTATCGTATTACTGAACTTTCTGCTCTGGTGAACCAAGCCTCCGAGAAGCAAAAACTCAGGATTGATAATCAGAGATTGAAGGCGCAGATACAGCGGAATAATCGTAACATGCCGGAGATCGTTGCCGAATCGATAGAGATGAAAGAGGTACTTCGCCTGGTTCAAAGGGTCGCCCCGGCAGATACCTCGGTATTGATCACAGGTGAGTCCGGCACTGGTAAAGAACTGGTTGCACAGGCAATTCACCGTTTGAGTACGCGAGCAGATGAAACCTTTATTGATCTCAACTGCGCAGCACTTCAAGATTCCCTTTTAGAAAGTGAACTTTTCGGACACGAGGCCGGAGCTTTTTCAGGCGCACGAACTCGTAAATTAGGGCTTTTTGAAATCGCAGACGGCGGCACATTGTTCCTGGACGAAGTGATGGAGATGCCTGCCCAACTCCAGTCAAAACTTTTGAGAGCATTGGAGACGAGAACCTTTTTCCGGGTTGGCGGTGTTAAAAAAGTTGAGGTAAATGTGAGATTCGTTACTGCTACCAACCGCAATCCGCAGCAATCTGTCAGTGAAGGCGTGTTCCGATCGGACTTACTATACCGAATAAATAGTTTTGAAATTCATATCCCGCCTTTGCGTGATAGACGTAACGATATTGAGCCTCTCGCTACTCATCTGCTTCAAATGATCGGAGGCCCAAACACTCCGGAGCTCACCCCGCAAGCACTTGATTCATTAACCGCCTTCAGTTGGGCAGGAAATGTGAGACAACTCCGAAATTGCCTGGAACGGGCAGTATTGCTGTCCGATAACGGTAAGATCACCAATCGCGAACTCCCGCCCGAAGTCGTTTCAAATACCGAACCACGAGTTCATGTAAGTTACACGCCGAAGGACGAGGCGTCTGCCGGAAGTTTTCAAAACGCTACACCGGCCAATCTAAAAGATCTTGAAAGGCAACAAATTATCAACGCACTTGAAAAGACGGGCTGGCATCGCGGGAAAACCGCTGAGCTTCTTGGAATTTCATCTTCTACGCTTTATCGAAGGCTCCGGGAATACGATCTCACGGTAGTTAATTAACGAAAACCAGGAGACCCGCATTTTTTCAATGCCAATGGTCGCGAACAACGCTCACGAATTAAAGAACCAGTACGCAAGCGCGGCGAAAAAAACTATCCGGATAATAACCCAAACTCCGTTTCCCCACGTCGAACCAAAGTTCAGATCCTTTTTTTGAACCGCAGAGCTGCCCGGTTGTACTACTGATGAAGTTGGGTTTCGAGCCGAGACAGCCGGAAGATTCCCGCCATATTCCATTGTGTCAATTGCTTCTTTTGCTGAGCGGAGATCGGTTCCGTAGGTTTCCCGAAAGATTTTTATCGCGTTTATTTTATTGCCGGATTTTAATTCATTCTGAATTTGGGATAGTTGCGGGTTAAGTTTTTGTAGCGGGTTCTGCCGCTGCCGTGCGTTATGTTCATCCTCCTGCTGGTGAACGACCTGGGACGGTACAATAATTTTTCCTCGACAATGTCGGCAAATCTGAAAAAGGCTGTCACCGCCTTCATATTGAAGATTCCGTTTACATGACGGACATTGAAAAATTAAACTCATACTTTCCTCTGACTAGTAGGTTTTCGAATCACCTTGCTCTTTATTATTTCTTCACGCTCAATCGCCTCAACCAATCTTTTCGATTCCGCTAAGCTTAATCCGTGAGCTTCACGATAAATCTTTATCGCTTCAATTTTATCTCCTGTGCGGAGCTCCTGTTTCACACGGTCCAACACATTTTGAGCATCGATGAGGGAATCGTATTGCGAAGCGGTCGAAAAATCCTCATCGGGAGCGATGATATTATCGACGATCTTCTTGCCTGCCGAAGCTTGTGTTCCAATTTTTTCCTGATAAATTTCGAATTTTTCTATTTTTGCTTCCAGATCTATAACTTCACTTTCACTTGGCGGATCATCGCCCGGTGTAAGTTCATTCGTAACCTGTTCAGGGTCGACAGGAATGTCATTATTCAATGTCGCAAAATTAGTAGCGGTTATTTGCTGCTCCACAGGGTAAAAAATTTCCGAAGGGATGACGATCGGAGCGTGGCACGCGTCGCACGTTTGAAAAATTGATTCTCCGCCGCCAAAAGCCATTTGGGCGGAACATGACGGACATTGAAATTCTTTATCGGACATTTTTTTCTAAAACTAAATTCAACTAAAATACAACTAACTTTAGTTCAGGACGGTATTCTATCAAACCATAAAAGAGGTGATTTCACGCAATGATCAAATATTCAACGATAGCATTATTTATTATTCTAACATTTTCGGTTGCCGGAACAGGGCAAACGTCTTCGCGAGCGGCGCAATTAGCCAAAGCTAAGGAAAACGAGGTAAAGGAAACTTTTGATAGATTGGTCGAAGGAATCAAACAAGTTGATGCCGAGAAGGTTATGAGCGTTTACAATAAGGACAATAAAACGCTTTTCTTTAACTATAATGGCAGCGCAACCATCGGTTGGCAAAACATGCATGACAATCGCAAAGCTTCCTATGCCGACCGAAAAAATGTAAACCTAGAAATCACGGGTTTGCGCATTGAAATTCTAAGTCCGACGAGTGCGTACCTGTCTTGTAAATGGAAGCAAACTCAGGAATTTAAGGAAGAGCTAGAGCAATCTACCGGGCGTATGACTTTGATTTTTAAGAAGATTGGAAACGATTGGAAAATTCTTCACCTACACACTTCGCCCGATACGTTTCCAAGCGAAGTAGTCATTCCCGCGAGTGAAAAGGAAACACCAAAGGAAAATCGGGACGTTAATAATTAATCTTTCTCCAGAATAACCTGAGCCGTCGCATGTTCGGTCGTGTGAGAGATTGAAAGATGAACTCGATCAGCACCGAGCTCATCAAAAAGTTTTTTTGCCTCGCCGCTAATTTCAAAACTCGGAACGCCTTCGTCATTATTCGAAATTTCGACATCGTGCCACGTAATTTTTCCGCGCCAACCGGTTTTCAGTGCCTTTAGGAATGCTTCTTTTGCGGCAAAACGCCCGGCGTAAGATTGGGCTGAGGCGGCACCTTTAGAATCACAATATTCGCGTTCTTTTTTGGTAAAAACACGTTCTACAAATCGAGGTGTTCTTTCGATCGTTTCGCGAATACGATAGACTTCGATAATGTCTGTGCCGATTGAAATGATCATAAGCGAAAATGAAAAATTAACCGAAAACGGATTTTTCTGGCGAGAAAAGAATGGCGTAAAAGTGCTTGTTTGTAAAGAGTTGGAGGATGCGGGTTTCGTGAACGGCTTTTCGACGAGACTTGGAGGAGTTTCACCGTTCCCGGAAAACGATCTGAATTTAGCAGGATTTGGTGAAGACTTGGATGACAATATTTCCCAAAATCGCAGACGTTTTTTGGAGGTGTTTGAGGGCGATTTCGATCTGACGACCGTCTGGCAGATTCACAGCGATAATGTGAAACCTTTAAGAACTCAGGACGATATTGCAAACACCGGGGAAAGAGCCGACGCTATCATTTCGAACTTGCAAAATGTTTTAGCAGGTGTGAAGACTGCGGATTGTGTTCCGGTTTTGATCGGAGATCCGGTGAATAAGGCATTTGCATCTGTTCACGCAGGTTGGCGCGGTACTGTGGAATCGATCGTGTCAAAGGCCATCGCGATGATGAAGGATGAATATGGAACATTATCTGAGAATTTAGTTTGCGCGATCGGTCCGGCCGCCGGCTGCGAAAATTATGAAATTGGACAGGATGTGATTGACGCGTTTAGAGATAAGTTTTCCACAAGCGGAAACCTGTTTAGAAAAACTCGCGAAGGGCATGCGCTTATTGATCTGCATCTCGCCAATAAAGCCCAGCTTCTCGCGAACGGCGTAGACGAAAAGAATATTTTCACGGCGCCTTTTTGCACCATGGAACGCACGGATTTATTTTTTTCTTATCGCATCGAGAAAAAGAAGTACGGCAAGACCGGGCGTTTGATGTCTGTAATCGGACGAAAAAAATAAGG
>JBGTGX010000053.1:0-16336 GCA_041746475.1 Pyrinomonadaceae bacterium
AGAATCCGGTTTGAATTAAATATGGTTCGATAATTTCTTCGATGGAATCTTTTTCTTCGTTGATCGAAGCGGAAATCGTCCCCAACCCGACGGGACCTCCATCGAATTTTTCGATGATCGTCAAAAGCAGCTTTCGGTCAACTTCGTCTAATCCAAAAGTATCGACCTCCATACGATTGAGCGCATCTTTCGCGACCTTGTCCGTAATCTTTCCGTCGTAATCAACCTCGGCAAAGTCTCGAACCCGCCGCAGAAGTCTATTTGCAATTCGAGGTGTTCCACGCGAGCGTTTTGCAATTTCGCGTGCTCCCGCGTCGCCGATCTCAACATCCAATATCCTTGCGGATCGCTCGATAATCGTTTCGAGATCTTCAACGGTGTAAAAATCCAGATTGAAAATAATCCCAAAACGTCCGCGAAGCGGAGCCGTGATCAAACCGGGACGGGTCGTTGCACATATAAGCGTAAACTTCGGCAATTCCAGTTTAATAGAACGCGCCGCTGTGCCTTGCCCGATCATTATATCGAGATTGTAATCCTCCATGGCCGGATAAAGAATCTCTTCTATCGCTGGATTAAGACGGTGAATTTCGTCGATAAAAAGCACGTCGCCTTCTTCGAGATTTGTCAATTGTGCTGCCAGGTCGCCTGCCTTTTCGATTATCGGAGCGGCGGTTGATTTAAATGCGGCGCCCATTTCGTTGGAAGTAATTGCTGCGAGCGTTGTCTTTCCGGTGCCGGGCGGTCCTGTAAGGAGTATGTGATCAAGAGCTTCGCGACGCTGCAAAGCCGCCTTCATATAAATTCGAAGGTTATCTTTTATTTTGGTCTGACCGATATATTCGCCAAGATGGACGGGACGAAGCGATGCCTCAAACTGCCGTTCTTCATCATTGATTACGGTAGCTTCGCGATTGTTGATTATTTGGTAATCATTTGGCATATATCTTCAAAACTATCGAAAATCAATGTCGAAAACCGGGCTCCAACATCTCAATTGCCCAGTTTTTTGTTTCTAAAAAGAACCGAGGCAAAAATTTCTCAGGCTAATTCTTCGCGAGCAATTGTAAACTCCTTCTCAGCAATTTCTGAACGGACATTTCATCGCCTTCGTCGAGCGCCTTTTTCACAGCTTCCGCAGCGGATTTTTGCTGGTAACCTAAATTTACAAGCGCGGAAAGCGCATCATCATGAATTTCATTCCCTGATAGCGCCGAACCATTTGAACCTGAAATCGCGGCGTTCAGATTCGAAATTCCAATTGCATCGAGTTTATCACGGAGCTCAATTACCATTCGCTCGGCAGTTTTCTTTCCAACCCCCGGAATAGAAGTTAGATGCACGAGGTTATCGGTTTTGATCGCTCCAACGATCTCGTCGGCGCTCATTCCTGAAAGCATTGTAATCGCGAGCTTTGGACCGATTCCTGATACGGTTATCAGTTTAAGAAAAAGTGCCCGCTCGCGGTTTGTTTTGAACCCGAAAAGTTGGAGGGTGTCTTCGCGAACGTAGGTAAAGATGCGAAGGGAAACATCGGAATCGATCTCACCAAGTTCGTAAAAGGTCGAAAGGGGAATTGTCGCTTCGTAGCCAACGCCCGCGACATCGATGATCGCGGTGTTTGCCTCTTTTTCTATGAGTTTGCCGGATAGGTACGAAATCATTTCAATTTGGATCAAGAAGTCCGGAGTTGGCTATTCCCCGCGCGGAAAATTCCTTTGCAAGTTTGCCAATTCGCTTTCGTGACTCAGAATCACTCCAATTGTTATCGAGGCTCAATTGCCAACGAGCCAGAGTGACCTGAAGCTCAACCAATTCTTCAGTATTGTCGGCAGTAACTTCCGCCGCGGTCCATTCGATAAAGTGCTTAGTCTCATCGATTAATCCGTCCACGGCGATTTTATTTGAATCATTTTGTACAAACGAACTAATTCGAGCGAGATTTGCAGCTAAACCTCTCAATCGAACTTTCAACGGGTCACGCAAAAACCTATGCTTCCTTTCTTCGGAATTATTCATACTTCAAACCGATCATTCGCTCGCGGACGGGCTTTCAATTCTTAGTGCGAAGTTGCCTTGCTTTGGACGAATGTTTATTAGCGATTCAAAAGTGACTTCTTCTGTGAAGGGAAGCCAATCCACGCCCCAAACGTTTTCTTGCTTACTGCCGGATTCAAGTAATACTGCCTCACAATCCGCGTGGAGAATTCCGCCACCCGCTAAAATCTTACGGTCGATATCGACAGCCAACTTGACGTAACTTTCGAGAGATCCCAACATTTCGTGAGTTTCCGTTTCGGTGGCTTTCTTCTAAGATTCGATGAATAATCATTCGACAAAACTTCGGGATTATGTTTCACACTTGCAACGAATTGTAGTTTATTCGCTCCCGATGAGCAACGCACGCCGTGTTTTCTCGTCGAAGTTTGTAACCTTTTTCACAAATTCGAAAAATAGTTTTATACTTTAGCTATTGGATGAAAGTTGAAAAGATATCAGAACTGACAACGAATCGCCTCAGCATTTATTTGCGGTGTATAAACGAACTCGCGCGCGAAGGCGATAAAACCGTTTCGTCAGACAAGCTTGCAAAGCGCTTTCATTTAAATTCGGCACAGATTCGAAAAGATCTGGCTTGTTTTGGTGAATTTGGCGTGCGCGGTGTCGGTTATTACGTCGAGGATTTGCGCGATCAACTGCAGAAGATACTCGGTCTCGATAAGAATCATCGGGTTGCGATAATCGGAGCCGGGCGTCTGGGAACGGCGTTGACCGACTATTACGGATTTACTCAATCGAATTTTGATGTCGTGGCGCTATTTGATACGGATAAAGACAAAATTGGTGAGAAAATTGGCACGGTTGATGTTTTTAGTTTTGGTGAATTTGGAAAAACGGCAAAGCGATATGAAATTGACGTTGCGGTGATCGCGGTTCCGGCGCCCTTTGCGCAGGGAGTTTTGGACGAAGTTTCAAAAGTGGGAATTAAGGCTGTAATGAATTTTGCTCCGACACCATTAAAGGCTGCGGGGGATGTTAAACTAAAGACGGTGGATCTTACGATATCTCTTGAGAGTTTGTCATATTTTCTCGCGCAGCCCTCGAGCTAAAAAGTTTGTGAAAACATGTGAAACCAAATTTGGATTTCTGTCGTATTCTAAGGATATAGGTCAAGCGAGGTAACTATGAAATATAAATATCTTCTAAAAAGAATTATTCCCTTCGCAATCGCACTCGGAATCGGACTTTTGCTAGCCGGGTTTTTTAACGCATTTTCGACTCCGGCGATTGAAGTCAAATCCAATTTCGATGCAGATCAGTTTCGTGAGCTTCGAATTGAAAACAGCGAATTGAAACGCGAAAATTGCCGCCTAAAACGCGAGCACCGTCGGTCAGAAAGAAGAATAGTAGTGGTTGAAGGCGATCTAAAGCTACCGCCTCCTCCGCCGGCACCGATTGCTCCGGAAGCACCGACCAACTAAACGCCTAGAAAGAAAGTTTAACCGCAGGTTAACACGAAATGAAGATTGTCTTCGTTTGTGTTAATCTGTGGTTTTAACATTTTGGGGAGAGAATATATGTCGATAGACTTTATTTGGGACGAGGATTGGCATTTTATTTGACGGCAGTCATCGGGCTATTCTCCGTATATTTTTTCGGGTAATTGAAATTTCGTGAACGAATCGGAAGCTAGAAAAGTAATTGTTGAAGTTGGGCGTTTGATGTATGAGCGCAGCTACGTTGTCGGATCGGACGGCAACGTGAGTATACGTTTGGACGAGAATCGTCTGATGGCGTCGCCGACGATGACCTCGAAAGGTCGTATGACTGAAGATTCGCTCGCAATTACGGATATCGATGGAAATGCGCTTAACGAAAAACGGGCTTCTTCCGAGCTTGAGATGCATATTTTGATCTATAGAATGCGTCCCGATGTCAAAGCGGTATGTCATGCGCATCCGCCCCATGGGAGTGCATTTGCGGCAGCCGGTTTGCCGATTGATAAACCCATACTTTCTGAAGTTATCTTAACGCTCGGTTGTGTTCCTCTGACCAATTATGGAACACCGTCAACCGTCGAGTTAACCGATGCGATGAAGCCCTTTGTCGAACATCACAATGCGCTCTTGATGGCAAATCACGGTGCAGTTGCATATGGAAATGATCTTTGGCAGGCATTCGACCGAATGGAAACTTTGGAGCACACGGCAAAGATCGCAATTTTAGCCAAAGCATTGGGCGGGGCAAATGATCTTCCGGCGGATGCGATCGAGAAACTCATTAACATACGGGAAAGAGCAGGTTATTTGACTAAGTCCGCGCGATGTCAGGCGTGCGGCTACCTGCACGATACAAAAATTACCTGCGAAGTGGATAATTCTGCGGGTTCGACAAATGGTTCGAACGGCGCAAAAATTTCGTTTTCCCGCGAGGAATTGATCGAACTGCTAAATCAGGTTGTGCAGTTGAAACATTAGTCGCTTTCAGTTAGATTTACGTGTCGAACCTTTAATAATTTAGGAGCAAAAATTAAATGCAAGAAGCACTAGGAATGGTTGAGTGTAAAGGACTTGTGGCTATGATCGAAGCATCGGATGCAATGGTTAAAGCTGCAAACGTTCATCTCGTCGGCTATGAGAAAATTGGTGCGGGATTTGTAACGGCGATAGTTCGGGGAGATGTTGCGGCGGTAAAAGCTGCGACTGATGCCGGGGCAGCGGCGGCTCGTCGCGTTGGCGAACTCGTAAGCGTCCACGTAATTCCGCGTCCGCATGGAAGCGTTGATGAGGCTTTGCCCATCGGGTTGAAATAGGAGATAGGTAATAAGTAGTTCGTAATAGGCAACACGAATCCGTTCTTTGCTATTTGATAACGAATTGCCAGCCACAATCTACCTGTTACCAATTACGAACCACCAACCATATGCGAATCGCCAGAATAATTGGAACTGTAGTTTCCACCCAAAAGGATGAGCGCCTCAAGGGAAAAAAACTCCTTATAGTAAAGCCCATTACGCCCGATGGTAAAGATTTGAACGATTATGTCGTTGCGGTCGACACGGTCGGCGCGGGTTTTCACGAGAAAGTTTTAATCGTTGGCGGCTCGTCGGCCCGTATGGCGGAAGGCAATAAAGACTGCCCGGTCGACACGGCGATCGTCGGGGTGATCGATACGATTGAATATACGAAAGCGGAGTGACGTTTTATTGCTAAGTCACCCTTTTAACTAGCCAGATTATTCAAACACAAAAAATGCAGCTTGCACGAACAGTTGGAAACGTTGTTGCGACGGTAAAGAATGAATCGCTTAAAGGGCGTAAGATAATGATCGTGCAAAATTTGGATGAGGAGCTTAAACCTTTTGGAGATCCTCATATTGCGCTTGATGCGATCGGCGCGGGAGTTGGCGAACTCGTTTTTTGGTGCAGTGGTAAGGAAGCTTCGTTTCCGTTTAAAAGAGATGAAACGCCGACGGATTGCACGATCGTAGGAATCGTAGATTCTGATTCGCACCTTTACAACTCCGAGAAAAAGAAGAAATGATTATCGCGCGTGTACTTGGAAATGTTGTTGCAACGCAAAAGAATCAGCGTTATGAAGGTTCGCGTATAATGCTCTGCCGAAAACTGACCGAGGAAGGGAAGGACACAAAAACGACCCTTTTGGCGCTTGATTCGGTGGATGCCGGTGAAGGCGATGTTGTGATAATCGCCCGCGAGGGTTTTAGTGCATCGACTGCGGCAACCGGAAAACCAGGCGCCGCAATAGATTCAGCGATTGTAGGCGTTGTGGACAGAATTGATTTGCTGCCGAAAGATACGAATTAGCAGGGATTAACAGGATAGAAAGGATAAATGCCGGATCTCGATATCAATTCTCTTGCGGAAAAACTTGCGAAGATTTTAAAGGAAGAAGAAACCGCTCCCGATAAAAAAACGCTTGAGCGAAGTCTAATAAGGATCACTCAGCGATTGGATGACATCGAACGGCGTCTTGCATCCAATCCACAAACCGCGGCCCACAATCTCCAATCGATTCACCCGAGCCTACAGAAATTTGATGTGATTGAAGCGATCGCAGATCAAATTATCGAGAATCAAGAGCAAGAAAAGGCTTGCACGTTTGAACCAAACGGCAAGCCCTGCGATCACTGCTCAATGTGCAGTTCACGTGGTTTTTGATTCTCAGTTATTTGTTCCCGGCTGAATCATTCTCAGCAGTATTTGCATTTGCAGGCACTGGTGCCGTGCTCGTTTTATCCTTTCTCAAAGCATCCGGGCTTCCAACATCGGGAGTCTCTGTCGACCTGTCGTCACCCTTAAAGAATGGTTCCTCCTTAAAACCAAGCAAACTCGCCGTCAAAACTGCAGGAAACTGATTACGCGTTGTGTTGTAGTCGGTGGTTGCCTGATTGTAATCAAGCCGCGCAACATTTATGCGGTTCTCCGTGCCCGTAAGCTCATCCTGAAGTTTTAAGAAGTTTTCGTTTGAACGAAGAACCGGGTAATTTTCCTGCAAAACCAATAACCTGCCGATCGTTCCTCCAAAACTATTGTTAGCTTCCAGAATCGCTTGCTTTTGTTCAGGTGTTTTGTCACCGTCCGCACCTTGTGGCGCTTCCTTGGTCGCATTTAACAAGCGCGACCGAGCATCCGCAATTTGCCCGAAAACTTCCTGTTCCTGTACACCAGCCATTTGTGCGGCTTTGACAAGGTTTGGAATTAGATCTGCGCGGCGCTGAAGTTGGCTTTCGACATTTGCCCACTTTCCTTTTACGCCCTGCTGTTTTTCGGTAAGAGTGTTATAGCTGCATCCGCTCAATCCGAAGGCTATAAAAACTGTAATTGATAGTAATAATGCTTTTCTCATTTTTTCTCCTAAAATTGGGTCAATCTCCATCCATAAATGAAAGGCGAATGTCTATGATTTTTATATCTTATCAACCGCGTCAATCACATTTTCGATCCTTTCCATATAATCGGAAAATAGCTGATTCGCGGAGACTTCAGTAAAAGGAACGGTATCCTCATTCTCCCGAATATCAAAGATTTTTTCAAATGGCTCTCCGTCAATATTAAGACGTTTCACGGTCAGGCTGACGATCTCCTGTTTTGTGATTGGCGGTTCGATCCCGTTTAATAAAAGCACTGCACGGAATATCGCCGCAAAGCTCGCCAAACTATCGGACATCAAATCCAAAAGCATCTCCAGTGAAGCCGAGGCGTGGATATATCGGCGGCGCAACTGCAAAAGCTTGCTTCGAAGCTCAAACTCGGTTTGATGACGCAGGTACTTGTCCGAAATTTTTACATCTGCAAGAACATCTTCACCGTATAGTACGACTCTCGCATGCTCCATCTGGTGAAACTCAATTGGAAAAACATCACCGGCGTTTTTTAATTCACTGACAGTGAAATAAACGGGCACGGAATGTCCCATTTTGTTCCATTCGCGCATACAGGCGTGTGCGTTTCGCAGATCTTTCGGCGTGATCTTATTTAACGCGATCAATAGGTTGTAATCGGATTCGTTTGGAATAAAGTCGCCCGCTGCCGCCGATCCGTAAAGGATCACAGACACGAGATTATTTCCATGTGTGCTTCTTATGTCGTCAATAAAGCTTGAAAAATAATGTTTCATAGGAATAAAGTTCAAGGTAAATGCTCAAAACTACAGTCCAAGTCTACGAAATCAGACCTAGAATCTGGAATCTCATTCTACCAGCCGCCCCCGGCACCTCCTCCACCAAAATCACCGCCTCCGCCGAATCCTCCCCAGCTGCCGCCGCCCGAGGATCCGCCCCAACTGCTGGACGAACCGCTGCTCGAGTTTCCGCCCCCGCTTGCTAAACCAGCGAGGATTGCTCCCAGAATGCCTCCGGCAATTTCTGCCCCTATACCGCTTCCACCGCCCGAGCCGCCAAAACCGCCTCCGCCCCAACGATCTCTGTCATTCTTATCGGGTCCCGATTTGCTTCTGGATAGAGCAACGATTATGAAAACGATAATACCTATCACAATAAGACAAACCAGGAGCCCGCAAATCGATCCATCCTCGGAATCGTTAATTCCTTCGGTTCCACCGTTTTGATCGTTCGTCATTCCGGCCGGCGCTCCGCTTTTTCTTTCTTCTATCGTGCGGATATACGCGTCAATCGTGTCTTCGATACCTTTCGCATAATTTCCCTTTCTAAATTCGGGCACCAGGTAGCTGCGTTGAAGCGAGCCGACCAAGCCATCCGGCAACTCATCTTCGAGGTCTTTGCTGACCTGCGTAAAATATTTTCGATCATCAACGGCAACCAGAAGCAGCGCACCCGGATTATCGTCCGCCCTCGTTCCGATTCCCCAGCCTCGCGCAATCGCCAGGGAGTAGTCAAAAATTGGTCGATCACCTGTAGTTTTGACAACCGCGACCGCGATTTCGATGCGGGGATTCGTTTTATCACGGAATGCGATAATTTTTTCCTCTAAACGCGCCTTTGTTTCCGCGTCGATAACTCCCGCAAGGTCTACGACCGGACTACTAGGTTTTGGAATCGGAGATTTATCAATGGAAAAAGCTTCGCCACCCGTTTGAGTAAACGCCGTTGGTGTAGGAGCGCAAAATAAAAGCGCGAAAAGTATTATGACGCGATATTTACTAGTCATTTTCGTATCGATATTCTGTCAAATTATTGATAAATAAGGAAGTTCGAAAAGCGACCCGATTGCTTAGTTTTCGAAAAAACTGTGGAGAGCAAGATGCATTAAGAAAAATAAGGCGACCCCTGCAAAAACTGAAAAAGACACCAGAGGATTCTTTCCGCCATGATGATTTACCTCAGGGATGAGGTCGCTTGCCGCAACATATAGCGTAACTCCAGCCGCCAGCGGAAGCGCATAGGCTATTGCCGATTCGAGGTTTGTGCCGACGAAGTAAAATCCCATTACACCGAGCAGGGTTGTGAATCCGACAAGAGAAGTCGCGATCAAAACTTCCCTAAACTTCTTGCCGGTAGCCAGGACCATCGAGGCGATAGTAAAACCTTCCGGAAACTTGTGGAGAAAAACAGCGACAAACATCAAAATTCCTATTTTCGAATCAACCTGAGCGGCTGCCGAAATAGAAACGCCGTCGAAAAATGTATGTATCAAAAGCCCGCCAATTGCAGTATAAGCGGATTTTGTCGAGATCAAATGTTCGGAATGTACTTCCTCGCCAAGATGAAAATGCGGTGCGATTGTGTGCTCGAAAAACTGGGTCAGAAGATAGCCAGCGAGCAAGAGAATCATCGGTAGGTAAAGATTTTCTCCAATAGCAGGAAGGTTTTTCTGCGTTTGCCAAATTGAGATCGTTTTGGGAATAATTTCGATGAAAGTTACGGCGAGCATGAATCCGGCGCCGAGAGCCAACAGGTATTTCAGTAACCGCCTGTAATGCTTGTAAATTCCGGTTGGGAATAGGATCAATCCGCCAACGACATTTGCAAGAGCTGCGACGATTCCAAAAAATAATAATTGGAAAAAGGTAAATTCCATAAAAAATAAACTTTACGCAATATATTGTATGAACGCAATGGATGAACAACAAGATACAAGGTAATATCCGTTCGAAATTGGCGAAAAATCGAAATTCTTAAGCACTTGATTAAATTAAAACAGAAAATTATTCTTGACACAGCCTTGCAGTTGCGCGTAATATCCATATTACCTTGTGTTATAAGTCTAAGGCGCAGAAAATAGTTCCCCAAAAATTTGTCTAAAGTGTTTAAGAATGTGGAGAATATTAAGCACTTTTTTAGAAAAAAATCTCGGATTAACCACAAAAACCTGAATTTATACATTGGGTTGGACGGCTGCCAATTAGTCGGACAGAAAATTCCTTCGTACAAATTCTTCGCCAAATAGCACACAATTAAAGAGTTTAGCGAATTTGTTCTTTGAATAAATCGACACAAAAAATCGAGAGTATACATCAGCCGGTGATGGTTTCTGAGGCGCTTGAGTGTTTAAGCGTCAAAGAAGACGGAGTTTATGTAGATGCAACCTTGGGATTGGGCGGACATTCCGAAAAAATTCTCGCGACGAATGATCGGGCTCGTGTTATTGGAATCGATCAAGACACTGAGGCGATCGAATTTGCAGAGAAGCGGCTCGGGAATTTTGGAAAGCGGATCGAAATTTTTCACCGTAATTTCGCTGATATCAGAAAGGTTCTGAATCTCGCCGGAGTCGAAAAGGTCGATGGCATTATCGCGGATCTTGGCGTTTCATCGCTCCAATTTGATAGTGAGAGTCGGGGTTTCAGTTTTCGGTTTGATGCACCGCTCGATATGAGGATGAATCCAAATTCCGCGGGCGAAACAGCGGCTGAGCTTTTGGCTAGGCTTTCACAAGAAGAGATTGCAAATCTTATATATGAATGCGGCGAAGAGCGACATTCACGGCGAATCGCGCGATTAATAGCAGAAAGAAGAGACGCGGACGAATCCGTACAAACAACTACACAGCTCGCAAATTTAGTTAAAAGAGCTATTCCACGGAAGAAAGGAAAAGACAAAATTCATCCCGCAACAAAAACCTTTCAAGCGCTCCGAATCGCAGTAAATGGTGAACTCGATATTTTAGAAAAGTTCTTGCGCGACAGCGTAGATTTGTTGAAAACTGAAGGAAAGCTGGTGGTAATAACGTTTCACTCGCTCGAAGATAGAATCGTTAAACGAACGTTTCAGAGCCTTTCCGGGAAATGTTTTTGCCCGCCAAAATTTCCTCAATGTGTTTGCGGTGTAGAAAAAATTGTAAAAATTTTAACCCGCAGACCAATGGTTCCGGACGAATCGGAACAGCTGCAAAATCCCCGTTCGAGAAGTGCTAAATTGCGCGCTTGCGCAAAACTATAAATCCCGCGAAGGAAGAAAAAAGATGGAAAGAAAGAAAATTACAACAAGCAGAAAGCCGAGAATCAGACGCGAACGCGATCCGATCCCCTGGAAATATTGTGCTCTAACTTTGGTTTGCGGGTTGCTCCTCGTCTCAGGCTTTTTTATGGCGGCGCGGCTTCATTTTTCTTCGATAGATTTTGGAATCCAAAATGCGAAACTCCGCAGGCACGTGGAGAAACTGAAATCTGAAAAGCGGCGAATGATTCTTGAGCGCGAGATTGCGATCTCCGTGATCAGTAAATCCGCGATCAGATTAGGGTTCAGAGAAAGCACGGCGAACAATATAGAGGTTGTGACTTATAGGAAGCCGGTTGAGACAACAACTCAGACAATATCATCGGACCAGAAAGTGGCAAGCGCTTTTGCGCAGGCGGAGACCTTATTTGAACAAAAACCCACGAAATCCTCATTACCCGAGAAAGGTGTCAGAAAAACAATAATCAATGAACCGAAGGTCAAGTTTCAAAATGAAAAGACCGGGAAGAAGGCCCGCAGACTAGATATAGACGATGAGACGGCGGCTTTAATCATAAGATAAGAAAACGCTGGAAAAAAAAATAAGAAAATGCCAAGAAGCAAAACACGAAAAAAACGAAGTTCAATGCAAGTGGCTTTTACGCGATTCATGTTGATAGTCGCTTTTTTTATTTTTTGGATCGGTGCAATCGGTGTAAGACTCGTACACCTCCAGGTCTCCGAACATGAATCCTTTCGTGAACGCGCTCTGAACCAGCGACGTGACGTTATCAAGAGTAAATTACTTCGAGGGACCATTTTTGACCGCAACGACCGTCCGCTGGCAATGAGTCTGAAAGTTAGTTCGCTATACGCTGACCCGGCTGAAATCTCTGATGTTGACGCACTGGCGAAGCGTATCGGCATGGTTCTCAAACAGAATCCAAAGAATATTGCCCGTCGAATAAACGACGGAAAAAAGGACGATAAGCGTTTTGTTTGGATCGCAAGAAAGCTTGATAAGGACCTCGTAGATGAAGTAAACGAAAAGCTGGCGATGGAAGATATTAACAAAAACGATCTTCCAAAAGCTGAAGGACTTCATTGGACAGAGGAGCAAAAACGCAGTTATCCCTATAAAACTATGGCAGCTCAGGTAATCGGGTTTAGTAATTCCGATGATCTGGGCCAAGCCGGAATTGAAATGTCTCAGGAAGACGCCTTGCGCGGGGAAGCCACAAAAACCTGGCGAGAAAGAGATCGTCTCGGCCGGGTCTATGATGAATGGGGTGCTGAGCGGGAAGAGCCCAAAGACGTTGTTTTAACGATCAGTAATTCGATTCAATACAAAGTTGAGGAAGCCCTCGCCCGCGGAGTCCAAAGAGTCAACGCGAAAAAAGGCAAAGCAATTGTCCTGAATCCTAAGACGGGCGAAATTCTCGCGATGGCAAATTATCCCTCATTCGATCCAAATGAAATTCAAAAACTGAAGCCGGGAATGTGGAACAACCACGCGATTCAGGATAATTACGCGCCGGGATCGGTGTTTAAGCTGATCACTTATGGTGCTGCGCTTGAAGAAAAACTCATTAAACCAAACGAACAGGTTGACTGCGGAAACGGCACAATTACGATCGCGCGACATACGTTTAGCGACTCGCACGCGGTTGGCAGAGTTAGTTATACAGATGCTTTTGCGCAATCCAGCAATGTCGGAGCAATTAAAACCGCGACCAAGGTAGGCAAGGAAATTTTTTACAAATACGCAAGAAATTTTGGGTTTGGGAGCAAAACGGGTATCGAACTTCCGGCCGAAACTTCGGGGCTTTTGCGTTCGCCGAATACCTGGAACGGCGACTCTTTAGCATCGATGTCTATTGGGTATGAAATCGGTGTTACTGCGTTGCAAAGTGCAACCGCTTTTGCGACTATTGCTAATGACGGCGTAAAAATCCAACCGCACATCGTCAAAGAAATACGCAAAGCAAATGGTGAAATCGTTTCCACGACAACCCCCAAAAAGGTTCAAGTTGTTAGCACTGGAACTGCGAGAAACTTGCGTATGATGCTGCAGCAGGTTGTATTGGATGGTACAGCAAAAAGGGCTCAACTCAATGGCTACACTTCGGCTGGAAAAACGGGTACGGCTTGGAAATACGACGCCGATCTAAAGGCCGTAAATCGCAATAAATATGTTTCTTCATTTATCGGTTTTGCACCGGCGGACAACCCCGAAATAGTTATCGCGGTGGTAATGGACGAACCGCAAGGATCACAGCGCTACGGAGGGCAGGTGGCAGCACCGGTTTTTAAAGAAATCGCAGAGCAAGTGTTGCCCGAACTAAATGTAGTTCCTGATATTCGGCTTAAGGAGGATTTTGTTGCCGAGCAAAAGTCTGACGAAGGAAAGAATCTTGACATGATTTCCGACGAGCCTCCGAATTCAGATGCTCCAGATGTGTCGGCGGATTCAATACCCGATGATTCTAACGCAATAATAAAGAAGATAGAGAAGCCGCGGCCGGAAGAAAAAAGTGATAAACGAATACCGGAAAAAAGTCGCGAAACACCAAAGACATTGCAACCTGAAACTCGGAATAAGACGGGTGTTAAACCCAAAACGGACACTTGAAACTAGAAACTGCAATCAAATATATGAACGCAGATGCGTCAAACCTGAACCCCGCTCTACTGCGAATCGACGTGACTTCTTTCCCAACCGATTCGCGCGAAGTAAAAGCGGGGGACTTGTTTTTTGCCTTCTCGCAGCCGGAATTCGAAAACAATTGTTTCAACGGTGATTTCCTGGATGCCACTGAGTTTGTTCCATCTGCATTTGGAAACGGAGCGGCTGCGGCAGTTGTTCGAAGCGATAGACATGATGAACATCACGAAAAGCTCGAAGAATTTTCTGATCGGATCATATTTGCCGATGATGTGATCGCATCGTTTCAAAATTTGGCAAAAAATGTTTGCCGCGTATGGAATAAACCGGTAATCGCAGTCGTAGGAAGCGCCGGAAAGACGACCGCAAAAGATTTTACTTCACACATACTCTCCGCTTCGGGGCGGAAAGTTTTGAAAACTGAGAAAAGTTTCAACAACGGTTTGGGGCACCCGATGACAGTTTTGAAACTTGCCGCGGATGACAGTTATGACGTGGCCGTTCTTGAAATGGGAATGTCGACGCCGAATCGGGAAATTGCAAGACTGTGTGAAATTTCGCCGCCTGATCTAGCCGTAGTTCTGAACATTTTACCTGTACACATTGAATATCTGGGGTCAATCGAAAATATTGCTAAAGCAAAATCAGAAGTCGTTGAAAATTTGAAACCGAGCGGCACTGCGATATTGAATGCCGACGATTTTCGCGTGATGGAAATGAAAAACCTCCACAGCGGAAAAACAATAACCTACGGAATCGAAAATGAAGCCGATATTATGGCATTGGGAGTTACGATGAAACGTTTTGAAGAAACTCATTTTACTTTAAAAACGCGAACGGGCGAAGAAGAGGTCGTTTTTCAGCATTCCGGACGCCACAATGTCCTAAACGCACTGGCGGCTTCGGCCGTTGGATACAGTTTTGGCATGACGGCGCTTGAAATTGCTAATGCGCTTAGCACCGTGAAGCCTCCTTCGCAGCGCGGTGAGATACTTCATTTTCAAAAGGGCTTCACGATCATCAACGATTCCTATAACTCCAATCCGGCGGCACTCCTAAAAATGGTCGGCACTCTGACAGAGGGGGCGGGGAAATCAAAACGCAAAATTGTAGTTGCCGGTGAAATGCTTGAGTTAGGAGACAAGGAAAAAGAAATTCACGAACAAACGGGAAAGGAGTTGGCTGCGAGCGACATCGACTACTTGATAGGTGTTCGCGGATTGGCCCAAAATCTGGTTGAATCCGCTTTAAAAATGGGTCTGGAAAATGGGCGGTTTTTTTCCAGTTCGGAAGAAGCGGGCGAATTTCTTATTGATGAGTTAAAGGAAAATGATGTTGTTTTAGTAAAAGGATCACGCGGTGTCCGCACGGAAAAAGTTATCGAGAAAATTATTCAGAAATTTGACCGAAAACCGTAGGAGCCGGATCCGACCAAACGATCCCGAACTTTTACCTAGATAAATGCTCTATTATTTTTTATACGAACTTGTTTTTAAACAATACCCGGCGGGGAGTGAATCGTATCTTTTCAAGGGGCTAAACGTTATTCAGTATCTGACGTTTCGCACCGCGTGGGCAACGATAACCGCCCTGCTGCTATCGCTTCTGCTCGGCGGGAAAGTAATAAACAAGCTAGCCGCATTGAAATTTGGACAGGAAATTCGGGAAGAGGGCCCGCAATCGCACCAAGAGAAAAAAGGAACGCCAACGATGGGCGGCGTGCTGATAATCGGTTCGGTCGTTGTTTCAACACTTCTTTGGGCGAGACTCGACAGTCTTTATTTATGGCTTGCGCTTATTTCGACGTTTTTGTTTTCGATCATAGGATTCGCTGACGACTATATAAAGGTCGTAAAGAAACGAAATCTCGGGCTTACCGGAAAACAGAAACTTCTCGGTCAAATAATAATCGCGATCGGCGTTTGGCTCGTGCTCTGGGGGTTTGCAAACTACCCGTGGAATTTGAGTATTCCATTTCTAAAAAGCACGGCGATCACAAATATCACCTACGTCGGACCCTGGGTTTATTTGGGTTTTATCATTTTTATTCTCCTTGGATCTTCAAACGCGGTTAATTTAACCGATGGTTTGGATGGGTTGGCGATCAGCGTCACTTTTATTGCGATGGCGACGTTAACGGGTTTAACCTATGTTGCAAGCGATGCGCGCTGGTCGGACCACCTTGCATTAACCCACAAACCTGAAGCGGCAGAATTGACCGTATTTTGCGGTGCGATGGTTGGAGCGAGTTTGGGCTTTCTTTGGTACAACGCGCCAAAAGCCGAGGTTTTTATGGGCGATGTCGGTTCGCTCGCGATCGGCGGTGCACTTGGGACGGTGGCGATTTTGACAAAGCAGGAGTTTATGCTTCCGTTTATCGGCGGAATTTTTATTATCGAAGCACTTTCCGTAATGATTCAGGTCGCATCATTCAAACTGACGGGAAAGCGGGTCTTCAAGATGTCGCCGATCCACCATCATTTTGAATTGTCGGGTTGGAAAGAATCAAAGGTTGTATTCCGTTTCGTGATCGTGGCTATTTTGTTTGCGCTGCTGAGTTTATCGACGCTTAAGCTGCGTTAGTTGGCCTTTCGTTTTCGGTCGTGGGTCTTTGGAAATAGTATGCAAAAGTCGAATTTTGAAAATTTGGACATTTATGGATTGTCCGAACGCCTAGCCGATGAAGTATGGCTAGTCGCTTCAAAATGGAATCATCTTTC
Organism: Pyrinomonadaceae bacterium; assembly: GCA_041746475.1. Classification (GTDB taxonomy): domain Bacteria; phylum Acidobacteriota; class Blastocatellia; order Pyrinomonadales; family Pyrinomonadaceae; genus Aridibacter. The sequence continues at coordinate 16,264 of JBGTGX010000053.1, forward strand.
GCGCGATACGGTTGGTATTCAGATTGTTCGCTCGGCGGATAGTATCGGCGCGAATATTGCCGAGGGGAGCGGT
>JBGTGX010000054.1:0-5570 GCA_041746475.1 Pyrinomonadaceae bacterium
ACACCTACCAGATCAGATGCACATCGGGCTGTTGTTCCTGCAACAAAATGTTCTATCAACTTGTTCTGTTTTACTCGACCCAATCTGCTCTTTCTCATACTGCCCTAATACTACACTTTACGTGTTATCTGGGTCAGCCCCATTTATAATTTCATTGTCGCTCATTTCCGGGATATTTTTCGGAAGCCTACCAAACGTTAAGGCTTGCGGGCCTTTTTCGGTTGACCCGATATTTAGTTTTACAAAGCATGGGCATTATCCGCTTGAAACCTATGTCGGAAATGAACCCGGGATAGTCGCGAATTCATACGGGCGAATCTCGCTCTTTCCGTTTTATCGACAACTCACCGATACCCCGCTTTCCAAGAACGAAAGTGAACAGGTCGTCGCCGCCATCAAAAAGAGAATAGGAATTGGCGAGGTTTCCAGTGGAGGCGAAGAAGAATCAAGCGAAGAACCGGCCGAACCCGAGTTTTTTCAAAACTGGATGACGGTACGAAAGAAGGTGCTTGAATCAAAAACGGAGATAGACAGGATGAAATCTGTCCCGGTCGGTTATGGTTATTATCAGAATTGCCTTCCGGATTCTTTTAAAACGGCCACGGCCACGCTTTATTCGAGGATCGCGAAATATGGAATAAACGAAAACACACGAGACTGGGTGAATGCACAAGACGCAGTTTTTTCTAACTGCGGAGGTGACGAAGGACGTGTGCCGCAGCCAACTTCATCCGGCAGTGAGCCGTGGTTAAAAAAGGACCGAGATTATCAAATAGCAGCGGCCTATTTTTATTCGACAAAGCTTCCCGAGGCTCGTGCAGCATTCGAAAAGATAGGAGCTGATCAGGATTCTCCCTGGAAAAATACGGCGAGGTTTGTCGCCGCGCGCGCGCTTATCCGTGAGGCGAGTTTTATCGATGTGGACGAGGATGCCGATGGTGCAAAGACGCGTGCCCAAAAGAATTTACTTGAAAAGGCACAGACGAGTTTGGAAAACGTTCTTGCGGATCCTGCAATGAAAGATTTTCACGAAAGTGCGGTTCGCCTTTTAGGTCTCGTGAAGTTTCGCAAAGATTCCCGCGAAAGGCAGGAAGAACTCGCGGGAGTGCTCTCATCTCAAAAAGAGAATAGCAATATTTTTAACGACTTGACGGATTATATTTGGCTTCTCGATAAACCCGAACGCGAAGCTTACAATGTCGGCTATGAAATCGATTCAAAGGAAGCGCAGGCGAAGGGACTTGAATATTGGGATTATAACCTGAAAATTAGGGATCTTCCGGCTGAAACCCGCCCATCTGATCTTTCCGATTGGCTATTTACCTATCAAGCCGAAGACGGATTCGAACATGCGTTTGAAAAATGGAAATCGACAAAGAAATTACACTGGTTCGTTTCGACGATATCCCATGCAAGAACTGATTCTCCGAATCTTGATTTGCTTTTGGGCGAAGCGGCAAAAATCGAACGCGTATCATCCGCTTTTCCAACCGTTCGTTTCAATCAAATCCGCCTCTTGCTTGGATCAGGAAAACGTTCGGAAGCCAAAAAGCTGACTGAAGAAGTCTTTAGCAATGGTTTTTCGCGATTCCCAACCTCGACGCAGAATCGGTTTCTTTCGCAGAGAATGATCGTTTCCGATAGTCTGGACGAGTTTTTAATATATTCTAAATGGAAGGCTGCCGTGTTTGCGTGGAGCGATGACGGCACCGAAGCCGGCGACGAGCTTGAGAAAAGTGATGGCCTATATGAGTGGAAAAATCGAACGATGTTTGATTACGATTCCGTTGCGTTCTTTAACCACCGGATGCCGCTTGAGACTTTGAAAATCGCCGCACTGAGTCCAAAACTACCCGTCCATCTACAGAAGTTTTTAATCACATCTGCGTGGATGCGCGCATTTCTTCTTAAAAATCGAACAATACAAGCTGAGCTTACTCCTCATTTTTCCCGGGTTTCACCCGAATTACGGGCACAGTTTACTCCATATGTAAACGCCCGAACGCTGTTAGAACAAGAGGCAAATGCTCTGCTTTTCGTTTTGAGCTATCCGATTCTGCAGCCGTACGTTCCGCCGGGGACAGGGCGCGGCGAGATCGAACCTCAATCTATTGATACTTTTCGGGGGAATTGGTGGTGTACAGATGAAGCGAATCCATTTGAAAAATCTCAAATAGAGGCGTTAGAACCAGATTTTCTTGATACTCGCCAGAAAGCGGCCGCGACGAAGGAAGAAAATGATCTACGTTCACTTGGAAATTCAGCAACCAACCTGACCCGTCGTGCAATTGAGTTTGCGAAGGCCAATCCCTCGCATCGTTTGGCACCCCAACTGCTCCATCTTGCGGTCAGGTCAACGCGCTACGGGTGCGGAGATAAAGATACCGGAACATTTTCAAAGGAGGCTTACACGATACTCCATCAGAAATATCCAAGATCGCCTTGGACAAAACGCACGCCGTATTGGTTTAACGGAAATGGAGCATAATTTTGCTGGTTATGCCGCCATTAAACGAGAAACTATGCTGCTGCGGCAACGACCTTTTCCGCAGCATCTTTCATTCCGTCCGCGGAAATAATGTTAATTCCCGATTCGTTAAGCACGCGCTTCCCTTCTTCCACGTTTGTACCCGCTAGCCGTGCAACGATTGGGATTGAAACTCCGAGATTTTTCGCAGCAGCGACGACGCCTAGAGCAACCATATCGCACCGCACGATGCCGCCAAAAATGTTTATCAAAACCGCCTTTACATTCTCATCGGCAAGAAGAATTCTAAACGCATCTTCGACGCGCTCCTGAGACGCACCGCCGCCGACATCCAGAAAATTTGCGGGTTCGCCGCCGGTATGTTTAATTATGTCCATCGTTGCCATCGCAAGACCGGCACCATTCACCATGCAGCCGATATTTCCATCAAGTTTGATATAGCTGAGGTCTGACTTCGATGCCTCAATTTCAAGAGGTTCCTCTTCGTTTAGGTCGCGCAACTCCGGATAATTTTTGTGACGAAACATAGCGTTTCCATCAAAATTGACCTTTGCGTCGAGCGCGATCAATCGTCCATCCGTCGTTTTCAAAAACGGATTGATCTCAACGATCGTCGCATCCATTTTCTCAAAAGCATTTGACAGAGCCATCATAAATTTGGTGGCTTGTCCGATCAGTTCTTTCGGCAGGCCCAAACCAAACGCGAGCTTTCGGGCTTGAAAAGCCTGCAAACCGATTCCCGGTTCAATAGTTTCCTTCAATATCTTTTCCGGGGATTCGGCGGCAACTTCTTCAATTTCCGTTCCGCCCTCTGACGACGCCATAAAAACGTTTTTGCCGGTAGCCCGATCAAGCGTGATTCCAAGATAAAACTCCTGATCGATCGGCAGACCTTCTTCAATAAGAAGGGTCTTAACCTCTTGTCCTTGAGGCCCTGTTTGATGGGTCACCAAATTCATACCCAGCATTTCCGAGGCAATTGCCTTCGCCTCAGCCGGAGATTTTGCGAGCTTAACTCCGCCGCCTTTTCCCCGTCCACCAGCATGAATCTGAGCTTTCACGACGACGACTTCTGTTCCCAGATCTTTCGCGGCCTTTTCCGCTTCTTCCGCAGTCCGCGCGACGATACTCTTTGGCACCGGAACGCCGTATTGTTTTAGGAGCTCCTTTCCTTGATACTCGTGAATTTTCATAAGGTTTTTATGTTTGGAAACTAATTATTTACGTCTTGAAAGTTTAACTTTGAGATATAAAAAAAGCAAAGGCAATTAGATTTGCCCTTGCCATTATCTCACTCCGTTCTTGATCGTTAACGGGTATCAACCTTGATCTGACTCAGGCGCCACTCATCATCTTCAAAAATATAATCAAGCTCAAAATTCACATTGCGCGGCGAGGTATCATAGCGCCCTTTGAGGAGAAGGGTCGGGCGATTATTGGCCGAATCGTCAATCTTTGGTTTTGGCGAAAAATTAGCTTCTTTCGAACGTATTACATCGATATTCACCTTCTTATCGATAAATTGTCTAAACCCATCCTCAAATTGCTTGGGTCTCGACGAAGTTCTCCATTGCTTTGAGACAGTTTTATGAAAATCCGAAAAATCCCCATCCTGAATCGCCTCATTGAAGTTCAAAAGAGTAGTTTTTACCAGGCCCTGCAGTTTCTTGTCCGAAGGTACTACGTCGTCTGATAATTTTTCCACCGTTTCGTTGTCTTCGGCCGGACTATCCGAATCTGCGTCTTTTGCGGGTTTCTCCGTGCTGTTGCTATCCTTTCCAAACTGAAACCCATCTTTACCCGTACAAGTACAACCCAAGGCGATCAACATAATAAACGTTAGCGCCAAAAACCCGTTTTGAAGCGAACTTCCTCCGCTTGAAAATGTATTTAGAAATTTCTTCATATTCCTCCTGATCCGACAATGTTTGGTATTTTTAGTCTAATCTTTTCGCCAAGGCTTGAGCAGTGTCTGCCAACTATTTGCCGTTTGGCTATACTCCGTGGGGCATCGTGCAGCACGCTCTCTTGGTAAGAGTCCGTTATCCACAATACCGGAATACTTTTGTGGATTAGAACCGTAAATCATACATAACGAATTAAAAAACCTCTGTTCATTCAGAAGGTGCTCGTCCGCCATCATTCTGTCGTCTTTCTGTGACGATTTCGACTGAAGCGCGAAAAATTCCGCGGCCGTGATTACTGCCTGAACGCCTGTTTCACCCAGTTCCTCAATACAAATATAGGAAGAACACCGGTCAGCGGCGTCTTCCTGGTTCGCAGTTATCGGGAGTTCGTAAGCATCAATAAGCGCATGACCAAGTTCGTGCAGAAAAATAAAAGTTGTCGCTTTATTCATACGGTCTTTCGCTTTCGAATCGTCATCACCTGCACCTTTAAAAATGCGGTAAAAATACTCCATCAATTCGTAGCACATCGTTATCGAGCGATCTTTAGGATTATAGAAAGCATTTGCCGTCTTACAATCACGCGCTCTTAAAGTGATGTCGTGCGGCAGGCTTAGCGCGCGGTTAAGTTTATCCGCGGCCTTTTCAAGAGTTTTGCTCTGCCGCATGGAGCGATCGATACTTTCATAACGGGCATTTTCAACCCCGGTATGATCGACAAGGAAATCGCCGTTATCTTGTTTTTCGCTCGAGCTTTTATCGTTAGGAGTTTTCGAACCATCGTCCGAGGTAATGCTATTCGCATCACCGTCATCCTTGCCGAATTCGCGTCCCGAATTACAGGTGCATCCGATCAAAATAAAAAGGAGTCCTAAAACGATAAGCAGATTTACGCGATTATCTTTTTTAAATGTCATTTGGTTTCTCAAGAGTTGATTGTTCTTTTACGAAATTGGGCAAAACATGACGCTTAATTCTCCGGATTTTTGCACAAGAAATGGCCAACGTCAATAAAAACGTTGACCAAAGAATAAATTGTTAATGCAAAAAATCAAGTTTGCGTGAATTCTATTGTGATTTTTCGATCAGCCTAACGAGTGTTCTTACCGCAACTGCGGTAGGTCCTTTTGATTGATGCGCCTTGGAGTTGTCTGCCCTAGCCGTGCCGGCACTAT
>JBGTGX010000055.1:0-11265 GCA_041746475.1 Pyrinomonadaceae bacterium
TCCGATCAAATTCCCATTCGCATCGCGAATAAATATTTGACTTGCCAGAGCAAGGATCTTAAAACTTAGCTCAATTGGATAATTCATATTCGTAAAAAAGCCCTCATTAATTTATAAACACACGTGAAACTCGCTTACTTATTCCGCATGTAATTTCATACGAAATAGTTTCCGTAAAACGAGCCAGATCGCTTGCCGTTATTTTCAATCCATTGGATTCACCGATCAAGATTACTTCCCCGCCTTCGCTGACATTTTCCACATCGGTTACATCCAAAATAGTCCAGTCCATTGAGATCCGTCCGACAACCGGAACAAAATTTCCGCCAACCATTGCCTCAGCCTTATTTGAAAGCCCTCTGCTGTAACCATCATGATATCCGATCGGAATTGTCGCGATGATCGAATCGCGCCCAAGAGTATGCGTCCGGCTGTAGCCGAGGGTTTCTCCCTTAGGAACACGTTTTAGAAATGCGATCTGAGTACGAAGTGATAAAACAGGTTTGAGTTGCGGTTTTGGAATTCCCGCGGGTAGAATGTCGTCGCCTAAGCCATACAGTACACCGCCGAGCCTGATCATATTTCCGTAGGAATTCGGGTGACCGATAGTTGCCGGAGAATTCGCGAGATCTTTATAAGCAGGATTGAAGCCATTTAGTTCAAATAAAGAAAGAGCAGTTTCGAATCGCTCTATTTGTAAATTGGTGAAGTCGTTTTCACTAAGATCATCGGCGGCAGCAAAGTGGGTCATCACTCCCTCAAGATGCAAATTCTTAAACTTCGAAAATTGCTTTACAAATGGATCGAGCTCATCATATCTTACTCCTACTCGATTCATTCCGGTGTCGATCTTGATGTGAACTTCAGCAATAGAACCGCGCTTTCGAGCAGCTTCGTCAAATTGCTTAGCTTGTTCGAGCGTGAAGATAACCGGGGTAATATTATGATTTAGAAGCGGAGTTTCCTGACCATCCCAAAAGCTTCCAAGGCACAATATTCTCTTTCGGATTCCCGCTTTCCGGAGCTCTATGCCTTCCTCCGGCAGTGCGACGCCAAACCAATCTACACCTTCCGCTTCAAAACGTTTGGAACATTCGAGAGCTCCGTGGCCATAGGCATCTGCCTTAACGACCGCCATATATTTTACTTCGCTGCCGACGAACTCCTTGACCGAATGAAAATTAAACGCCAGATTATCGAGATTTATTTCCGCCCGGGTCGGGCGTTTTGTTTTAAGAGAATTCATCGAAAATTAGACCTGGCTCACCCCTCAGAGTTCTTGAAGTTTTCCGAAAACCATCCTTCCCGTTTCCTGAGTGCCGTGATATGAGCCGTGTGATGTTTGGAATGCCAGGCGTAAAGCGAAAGAAATTCGTCAAGCCGCCATTCACCAGACTCGGGATGGTTTAGTTTTCGTTGAAATTCTTCGTCAGTCATTGATCCAACCAGTTTCGCCCAACGAAAATGAAGCCCTGATAAGATGTTGAGAGAATGCACGATCGGCATTTGGGCACTGTCCGCGAGATCCGCCCAACGATCTTCATAATACGGTCGAATAGTTGGAAAATCTTCGGTTAAGGCGAGTTTGAATCGACAAACAGCATTAATATGACTATCAGCTACGTGATGAACAACTTGTGTAACATTCCAGCCATCAGGTCGATACGAGGTTTGAAGCTGCTCACTATCGAGATCTTCAACCGCACTTTTTAGGTTGAATGGCAGTAATTCAATCGTCTCGACAAAAGCCTTTCTAAGTTCAGGAGTTATTTCAATGTCCCTATCAAATTCTCCGATTGGAAACCTTAACTCTTCGCTCATCGTCTATCCTCCGAAATAATTTTCAAACCGAGTAAATTCTTTTAGAAATGCGAGTTGCACGCTTCCGGTTGGTCCGTTTCTCTGTTTCGAAATTATTATTTCCGAAACTCCCGCGTTTTCTTCGGTCGGTTTGTAATATTCTTCCCTATAAATAAACGCGACTACATCGGCGTCCTGCTCAATAGAACCTGATTCTCTGAGGTCTGACATCAAAGGTCTCGGCGGTGTACGAGCTTCAGGTGAACGCGAAAGCTGAGACAGCGCAACAACCGGAACATCCAGTTCTTTCGCCAAACCTTTCAATTCTCGTGAAATTTTGGAAACTTCCTGCTGTCGGGATTCGGTTCTTCCCGTACCTGACATTAGCTGTAAATAATCCACGACTATAAGGTCGAGTTTCTTTTGTTCGGTCGCGAGTCGGCGCGCTTTCGCCCGCATTTCCAAAACCGAGATACCGGGAGAATCATCGATAAAAATTCCTGCCTCCGACAGCGTGCCGATAGATCCTGCCAGCCGACCCCATTCTTCTCGCGTCAAATGGCCGGTGCGAAAACGATGTGCATCAACGCGTGCTTCGGAGCTCAGCATACGCATTACAAGCTGCTGTTTTGACATTTCAAGCGAAAACACCGCGACGGTTGCGTTTTCTTGAATTGCCGCATTTTGGGCTATGTTTAGACAAAGAGCGGTTTTTCCCATCGAAGGACGCGCCGCAACTATGATCAGATCCGTTTTTTGAAAGCCGGATGTCATAGCATCCAATTCTCTGAACCCCGTCGCTAAACCGGTTAACGCATGAGTTTCGCGTTTCGCGTATTCTTTTACCTTGCCCAAAACCTCTTCAGCCAAAGGCTTAATGTGAGCAAAACCTTGTCGCACCCTATCATCCGCAAGAGAAAAAATTAGCTGCTCCGCATGATCCAAAATTATCTCGACATCTTCCTCCTCGGCCAATGCTTCGCTTGTAATTTCATTACAGGATTTGATCAAATTCCGCATCACCGATTTGTCGTGAACTACCTTGGAGTAATCCTGAATGTTCGAAAAATGCGGCAACCCGTATGTCAGATTTGTGATCGCGGCGACACCGCCGATTGAATCGAAACGCCCCTCCTTTTTTAACTCTTCGCCGATCAGGATCGGATCGATCCGTTCACTTTTTTCAAAGAGCCTTATCATGGATTGAAAAATATAGCGGTTTCGAGGTGAATAAAAATCTTCCGGTCTGAGCATTTCTATCGCCTGAGTTATCAACCCGTTATCGAGTAAGATCGCACCCAAAATCACACGCTCACTTTCTTCGCTCGATGGAAGAGGTTTTTCCAGATATTGTTCGCGCATCATTTGCGGATTCGAATTTGCCATTTAGTCTCAGTTTTCGGTGAAATTTTCTTTACGATCTTAGTGGTTTTTAATGCCGAAAAAAAGACCGCAAGTATTTTTCAACTCGAGGTCTCTTGATGCTACTACAAACGTAAATATCAAACAAAGATGTCCGATATTTTTGTGAATTTTATTCCTCTTCGCTTGTGTCCGGTTTCAAATCGGCTTCGACGGCTTCCGGTTTTTCCTCTTCATCAAGACGTTCCTGAATCACTTCCCCTTCGACCTTGACGGAAATAGGAAGTTCTAATGTAACGTCGCGATGAAGTTTGACTGGCACCGTATACTCTCCAATTTCCTTAATAGGAGTTTTGAGTACAATCTTTCTTCGGTCAGTTTCATACCCTTTTGCTTCGAGCGCTTCCGCGATATCGATCGATGTCACCGAACCAAATAATGTTCCGCTCTCACCTGCCTTTCTTTCGAATGTAAAAGCCAGACTCTTCATTTGTTCAAATTGAGCTTCAGCCGTGGATTTTTCTTGGGCAGCTTTCTTCAAAAGAATAGTTCTCTCTTGCTCGACCTGCTTCACATTTCCTTTTGTCGCCAAAATCGCATAACCGCGCGGAAACAAAAAGTTTCGTGCATAGCCAGCCTTTACGGTTACGATCTCGCCGCGTCCGCCTAAATTATCAATATCTTCACGCAATAAAATAGTTGTTGTTGCCATTGCTAAATCCTCCTGGTTAATCTCCTACGTACGGCAACAAAGCCATAACACGTGCTCGTTTAATTGCCCTAGCAATTCTTCGCTGATCTTTGGCTGTGACGCCCGAAATACGTCTCGGCATAATTTTGCCGCGTTCCGGCACAAATCTTTCGAGATAATCAACGTCTTTCCAATCTACATAGGCCGGAACCATTTGTTTTTGGCGTCGGCGATAAAACCGCTTGTAAGGTTTTCGTTGTTGAGAACGATCATCCCGATCATTGCGGTCACTGCGGTCATTCCGATCATCTCTGTTGTCACGACTGGAATCTCTCGATGAAGACGACGAACGCGAGCTGGTTGAAGCTCTCTTGGGAGCAGCACTTTTCGACTCGGTCTTTGTTTCCTCTTTAACTTCAGTTTCTTTCTTTTCTTCTGTATCCATAATTATCTACTCCTCCTCGTCTCCGGCGTTGTTCTCACCGAATGATTTCGCCTTCTCTTTCCAGGCATTTCGTTTCGCTTCTACTTTATCAGCAGTTTTGCGCTCTTCATCGACTCTGACCGTCAAGTAACGAATGATCTTATCGTTGACGCGCAAACGGCGTTCGAATTCCGCGATCTCTTTTCCCGATCCTTCGATCTCAAAAAGGAAATAATATCCTTCTGTAAACTTTTTGATTCGATAAGCGAGCGGTCGTCTTCCCATGTCATCAGTTTTGACAATCGTTCCACCTTCGCTTTCTACCAAATCCACGATTTCTTTATTGATCTTTTCAATGTCATCGTCTTTCGCTTCCGGTTCGGCGATGTACATCAACTCATATACTCTATTATTTGCCAATTTCTTTCCTCCTTTTGGCTTTCGAACCTCATCCTCTGTGAGATGAAGTAAGAAGGGTTAAATCCGGGCATAAGCGCCCATTTAATTAAAACGCGACATAGCTTTTTCTATGCCTTCCGAAATTACGGAACGAACCGCTTCAGCACTCCGTTCCAAAACATCTTCCAAAGTCTCAATCTCTTTATTCGAAAATCGCTCCAATACAAATTTCTTTGAATTGCTCAAAGGATGATCCGGTTGAATGCCAATTCTGAGGCGTATGAATTCCTCCGATTTCCAGCAAGCGATTATTGACTTCAAACCGTTATGTCCGCCTGCCGAACCTTTTGGTCGCAATCGAATCGAACCAAAAGAAAGCGCCAGATCGTCCACGATGACGATCGAATTTTCGATAGTTCTGTCGTTCTTTTTGATCAAACAACTCAGAGCTTCACCGCTTAAATTCATAAAGGTCTGCGGTTTTACAAATTCGATCTTTTTATTTTCAATCCGCGTCTGTCCGATCAAGGATCGGCACTCTTCGCGCTTAACCGTCGTTCCAACGTCGCCAGCCAGCTTATCGATCAGCAAAAAGCCAAGATTATGCCTCGTGTTTTCGTAGTCCGGCCCGGGGTTCCCTAATCCGATAACCAACCAATTTTTATCTAAAAGCGGCGAAGCTTTTTCGTCATGCGCATTTTCCAAATGCATATTCCCATTCGCAAACGACCGAAATTAAGCAGCAAAAAGTCTCAAGTATTTATTACTTTTGACTTTTTACCCCATGAATATATTATTCTCCGCCGTCTTCTGATGATTCTTCGCCATCCCCGGCGTCTTCCTCGTCTTCGCCAACGATACCAGGTTCCAAATCTTCGTCCAAAACTTCCGGTTCTTCTACTTCTTCCTTAACGAATACAACCGAAGCGACCAATGTTTCCGGCGCTTCTAAAATCTCGATTTCATCGCCAACAATCAGATCGGAAACGTAAACAGATTCGCCAATCGGAAGCGATTCGACATCTTTATCGATCGATTCCGGAATATTGCTCGGTAGACACAAAACCCTGATTTCGCGTAATTGCTGTTCAAGCAAGCCGCCTTCGTCTCTGACACTAGCAGGCGATCCAATCAAATGGATAGGAACCGTGACCTCAATCTTCTCACCTTTAGCAAGACGACGAAGATCCGCATGCATCAGGCGACCCGTTACCGGATGAATCTGCCGGTCATGAAAGATCACGCGTGCCTCATTATGACCATCCATTTTGAGCTCAAAAAGCGTGTTTGCACCGGTTTCCGAACGAATTATCGCAGCGAGATCTTTTAGCTCCGCAACTGCCGAAACCGCTGGACCATCACCTCCGTAAACCGTCACCGGTATTTTTCCTTCGCGCCGTAATCGTCGAGAATCATTTTTCCCGCGTCCTTCTCTTTCACTTAATCCTATAACAAATTTTTTTGCCATGACTTTTCGCCTCAAGCTCCTAAACTATATAAAAAGAAAAGAAACGCTCGTTTCATCGTGTATTGACTTAATTGCGGTAGCGAGAAGCTCCGCAACTGACAAAACTTCGATCCTTCCCTCTTCTTCCAAAACCTGTCCCTTTTCATCAAGGGGAATAGTATCCGTCACAATGATTTTTTTGATATGCGATCCGCGCAAATTGGCTATCGCGTTTCCCGACAAAACGCCATGCGAAAAACATGCAAAAATTTCGTTCGCGCCATTTTTGTGAAGTGCTGCCGCAACTTTACAAATCGTTCCGCCCGTATCGCACATGTCGTCGACGATCAGGCAATTCATTCCGTCAACTTCACCAACGACATTCATTACTTCGGCAACATTTGCCTTTTCGCGACGTTTATCAACCAAAACAAGCCCAGCATCGAGCCGTTTTGCATAAGCCCTAGCGCGCTCTGCTCCGCCGGTGTCAGGAGCAACCACAACAAGATCTTCAATCGGGTTAACCTGAAAATAATTCACGATTACCGGCGCGGCAAACAAATGGTCAACCGGAATATCAAAAAACCCCTGAATCTGCGAAGCGTGCAAGTCAACAGTCAAAACTCGGTCGGCTCCCGCCCGATCGATCAAATTTGCGAGCAGCTTCGCCGCGACCGGAACTCTTGGACGGTCTTTCTTATCTGACCGAGCATACCCAAAATACGGAATGACCGCTGTGACGCGTTCTGCCGAAGCCCGCTTGAAAGTGTCAAGCATTATCAGCAGCTCCATCAAGTTTTCGTCAGTCGGCGGGCAGGTCGGCTGAATGATAAAAACATCTGCCCCGCGAACGTTTTCGCCGATTTGAAAGTTGAATTCACCGTCGGAAAAACGATCTGTACTTGCAGCACCTAAATCGCAACTAAGCTGCTCGCAAATATTCTCTGCAAGCGCGCGATGAGCATTCCCTGAAAAAATTTTGATATTGCCGGTTACGCTCATTGGATCGCAAAAACCAAAATAAATGACGAGCAACTATGAATTCTCAAGTTGCCCGCCAACTATCGAAAAATGCTGGGGCGGAAGGATTCGAACCTACGAATGCCGATACCAAAAACCGGTGCCTTACCACTTGGCGACGCCCCAATAAAACTTTGGAAATTATCCTAAAAGCAAATGTTTACACGGCTCTAAATACTTCTGATATTCTCGCCGAGAAATCGTGTTTACAGCGTATTGATTGCACCTATCTTCATCTTCAAAAGATTTCAGCGCTGCCTGCCTATCGTCATCATTGTCAAACACACCGAAAACACTCGCCCCGCTTCCGGAAAGAAGCGCCGAATTCGCACCCAGATCCAGAAGTTGTTTCTTTACCATTCTTACTTCCGGATGCGACTCAAAAACCGTGTTTTCAAAATCATTAAAATACTCTAACTGCCCTGATTCAAGCCTTTCAGCGTCGTTACAGCAAATTTGAAGGATACTTTTTACACTGTTTTTTGTCAAGCGTAACCTTTGCAATTCAGAAAAGGCTTTTGCGGTCTTTATCTCTACCTTTGGGGTAATTATCGCGACGTACTTTTCTCCGATCTCGCGGCATGGTGAAATTTGGGTCCCGCTTCCAGTTCCCAGTGCCGTTCCCCCGGTCAAAAAGAACGGCACGTCGGCACCAATTGTGGAGCCGATTTCCGCAAGTTCCGCGCCACTAACCCTCAGGTTCCACAAGCACGAAAGTCCAAGCAATGCGACTGCGGCATTCGAAGAGCCGCCGCCGAGCCCGCCGGGAAACGGAATTAGCTTTTCCAGATGAATAGAGGCGCCCTTTTTCAATCCAAAGCACGAGGCAAGAGCGCGAGCCGATTTGATGATCGAATTTCCATCACCCGAAGGAATCTGAGGATCATCGCATGTAAGAGAAATCTCTTCGGAATCGCTGAACGATATAGTGTCAAACAAAGAAACGGTCTGAAACGCCGTGCACAATTCGTGATAACCGTCTTCCCGCTTCCCAACTACGCGTAGAAACCAGTTAATCTTCGCAAACGATGGAAGGATAAGATTAGCACCACTCATTAACGATAGAATAGTTAAAGCAAGCGTTGATTACAATTTACATAGTGTTCTTTCTTCCGTCTTTGAAAGGAAAAAAATGCGGACCGGATCCTTTCCCGGGGTGAGTTTGTACTATTCCTTCATGAGAGTCTCAATGTCCTAACATACAATGTCTTGCCTTAAATATCAGTATTCCGCCACGATTGCCATGTAGGAATCGAAATTTCGCTTCATCTCGTCCAAGCTGTCACCACCAAATTTTTCACGCATTGAGTTTGCCAAAACGATCGCCAGCATCGCCTCGCCGATCACTCCTGCCGCCGGAACCGCGGTAATATCCGAACGTTCAAACGCCGCCAGATCTTCTTCTTTTGAATCAATATCGACGGACCGAAGTGGCTTTCGCAATGTTGAGATTGGTTTTTTATATCCCCTTACGCGAAGTTCCTCACCGTTTGTTATGCCCCCTTCGAGACCGCCCGCACGATTTCCAACCCGTTTGTAAGCCCCGTCCTGATACTCTATTTCATCGTGTACCTTTGAACCAAAAAGCCCGGAATTTTCCACGCCGTTTCCGATTTCGACCGCTTTAACCGCTTGAATCGACATTATTGCACGCGCAATTCTTCCATCGAGTTTATCGCTCCACGAGGTATGGGCGCCTAAACCAACCGGCACATTTTTTGCGATCACCTCAAAGATTCCGCCCAGCGTGTCGCCATTATCTTTAGCGTCATTTATCAAAGAGATCATTTGATCCTGAATTTTTTCGTCTGCGCAATTGAGCGGAGACGCTTCCGGAATCGCCGCAACTTCGTTCCAGTCTTTAATAAGTGGTGTTTCCGGAACGCTGCCAAGCTTTATTACATGGCTCTTAATTTCTATAGCGAAGTTCTCCAAAAGTTGTTTGGCAAAGGCACCGCAAGCCACCCGAGCCGCGGTTTCGCGAGCCGAAGCGCGTTCTAGAACGTCTCGCAGGTCTCGCGTTTGAAACTTTTGCCCTCCGGCTAAATCCGCGTGACCAGGTCTTGGTCGTTTTACAACCCGGGGATTTTTCGGTTGAGTTTCAAGCTTTTCGCTCGACATCACGTCTTTCCAGTGAACAAAATCTCGGTTCGTTATGATCAATGAAATAGGCGATCCAAGCGTCTTTCCATGTCTAACACCAGATAATATTTCTATCTCGTCTTGCTCGATCTTCATACGACCGCCGCGTCCGTAACCTTGCTGCCGCCGCCAAAGCTCATGATTAATTTTATCCGTGTTGATAGCAAGCCCGGCCGGAAGCCCCTCGATTATTGCAACGAGTGCTTTCCCATGAGATTCGCCGGCAGTGACAAAACTAAAATACATTTTATACAATCCTAAATTTCTTTCGGAAAACTATCAATCCGACGCTTGCGAGAATCAGCAAAGCGCCGGCGAAGGTTTGAGGCGGAAGTTTTTCTCCCAAAAATATGGAGCCAAAAACGACTGCGATCAATGGTGCTACCAAAGCGATCGTCATCGCCTTAGTCGATTCGATTCTACTCAAAAGCCAGTAATAAAGCCAAAATGCGGCGATGGTTCCGAAAATTGTCAGGTACAAAATGCTGATAATCGCCGACCAAGTGAAATGATGTTTGAGCGGATTCCCTTCTTTAAAAAATGCAAAAATGATCACTGGTATCACGCCGCAAATCATCTGACCAAAAACAAGGCTTGCCGGGTGCATTTCAGAGCCCTTCGCTTTTGTTAGGATAGAGGCGTGAGCTGCGGCATAGGCCCCAATGACAATTCCAACACTCCCGGCAAAAGACCAAAAACTTTTGAAATAGAGCTGCTCGACAAAAATCACTGCGACTCCCGATATCCCGACAATCAGAGCGATAAATTTAAGCCACGTTATTCTTTCCGCCGGAAGATAGATCCACGCCAAAACCAGCCCAAACACCGGAATCATCGCCTGTAAAACGGCGGCAAGTCCTGAGGGAATATAGAGTTCGCTCCAAAATACAAGACTGTAGTTGACAGAAAACTGTAAAACACCGGTTACCGCAAGAAGTTTCCAATCAGCTTTTGTTTTGGGTAATTGAATCCCACGCAAAGCGATGATCGCGCCAATAATAATAACAGCGAGAATGAATCGAATGGAGGCAAACGTAAGCGGCGGTATCTCTTCCAACCCAATTTTTATGAACAACCAGGTTGTTCCCCAAATCAGACAGAGGATCAGCCAAACCAAGATTTTCATCCGGTCAATTGTAGTTTGTTAATAGGAAATCTTCTAAGGAGGGTTTTCATTTACACGTTCAAAGCTTTTCATAAAAACTCAGAGAGCTCTCACCCTGTTTGACTACACGCCAACGGCGGATTTCGCCGATCATATCGGGGAGCATCTTTTTTGTACTATGTTCGACAACGAGTATCCCATTCCTTTCCAGGTTTTTTGAGGATCTATTCCCCAAACTCTTTAACACGTCCTCATAATCGCCGTCGTAGGGAGGGTCAAAAAAAATTATTTCCCAACATTTATCCGGGTTACGCACAAAATATTTATCCGCAGACTCGCTGTAGATTTCGGTCTGTTCTTCCGGAACACCCAACGAATCCAGGTTTCGTTCGATCAGAGCGCACGATCGGCGAGACTTGTCCACGAACGTCGCAAATACCGCGCCGCGAGAAAGTGCCTCAATCCCAACTGCTCCTGTTCCGGCGCACAAATCCAGAAATCGCGTTTGCGAATCGATCCTTGGCGACAAAATGTTGAAGAGAGTTTCTCTCAGGCGGTCGGATGTCGGACGGGTCTTACGGTCAGGAGGGCTCTTGATAACCCTTCCGCCGTACGAACCGGCAATGATTCTCATTATGATTTGCGGGTGTAAAAGGTTAATGCGGTATCGGCTTCAACGACAACTTTCCATCGTTTCAATACCCCAATCTCTTCGGGAAAAAACATCTCCGAGTGGTGTTCGATGACCAATGTTCCTCCTGGCTTTATTACGGCTCCCTTCCCAAAAACTTTTAACGCCACATCATAGTCAGTATTATAGGGCGGGTCGTAAAAAACGATATCCCAGAATCTTCGACGATTGAACATTTTTTTTA
>JBGTGX010000056.1:0-33644 GCA_041746475.1 Pyrinomonadaceae bacterium
AACCATTGGTGTGCAAACCAACTGATGGAAGCCCCAAAACTACATCGCCGGATTCAATATTTTTCCCGTCGATTACGTTTGATTTATCGACCACACCTACGACGAATCCGGCAAGATCATATTCACCGTCCGAATAAAATCCGGGCATTTCCGCGGTTTCGCCGCCTAATAAGACACAGCCGTTTTCCTTACACGCAATTGCGAGGCCTTCAACCACGGAGGCCGTGACGTCAGCGGAGAGTTTTCCCGTTGCAAAGTAATCCAGGAAAAACAAAGGTTTTGCGCCCTGCACCAATATATCCCCGACGCAATGATTTACCAGGTCTTGCCCGATCGAATTGTGGACACCTGTTTCAAATGCGATCTTCAGTTTTGTGCCGACACCGTCTGCCGACGCGACTAAAACTGGCTCGGACATCTCGGGAAATTTCGCGTCAAACATCCCGCCAAAACTCCCGATATCGGTCAGAGTTCTCGCATTAAAAGTAGATTTCGCAAACGCGCTGATCCTCTTGACTGCTTCATTTGCAGTGTCTATCGAGACGCCCGCGTCAGAATAAGAAACTGGTTTTGTCATAATTGATTGAAATTATAGTGTGTTATTTATCCAAACATAAATGCCGAATCCAGATTGTAAATAAGCATCTAAGAGAGCCACGCAATGCTTTTTACATTTTGAGTTTACGATAGATTTTTCTCGTAGAACGTAAAGTTTGGCGAGACGCGCGCTCATCTTGCAATACCAAACTCTCTTTTTAAGATCTCGTAAAAATGAGCGTCCGATGTCACATTCGTTTCCTTTCTATTTCCATCCTCGCTTAAAATAAATTTCGTATATGTTAAAGTTTTTCTGCCGTTTTCGGTCATCAGCGAGCAAAGTTTGCCTTTTGTAAAATGAGATTCGGGTGATATCTGATTATGAACACACATTTCCGTAAACTCGCTTAAATCACGGGATAAATTTTTGAATATGTATTCACTTTTCCAGGAATCATCCAGTTTCTTTACGATCTCGAAACATTCGTCATCCGTTTTTCTAATCTTATAGATCCCGTTTGGGTCCGTTTGTTCGATATCCATTTCAAACTTCAAAGGCCCGGCGATGAAATCTCCAAAACCTACATCGACCAAATATTCTCTTTTGCCTTCTAATTCAACGAGAATTGCCAGATGATCAAATTCCGCACCAAATCCGCCTTCTCCATTTGCGACGCGCGCCGAAATAATTTTTGTATTAAATCCGATTGTTTTTAGCAGCTCATTAAAATTACCGTTTAATTCGTAACAGAACCCGCCTCGTTTTTCTTCGACTATTTTTTTGTAAAACCGGTGCGGCTCGAGCGTGATCTCTTCTCCCCAATGTATATCCAGATTTTCGAACGGAATGTTGAGCAGATGTCGATTTTGAAGTGTCTTAAGACTTTTCTCGTCGGCGCGCAGATCACTGCCCGCGAGTCCGATTCTTTCGAGATAGATTTCCTTATTCATGGTTGATTTCTCGAGTATATCGAGCATTTTTCTGCAACAAAAGCTAGGATAGCTTTATTGACTCTATGTGCTATCGGCGTTTAGCATTTTCTTTAGGGGGAATTTTATGAGTTTTACATTAATGGATTTGGGATCGGAAAATTTCGAGTTTCGCGCAAACGTCTGGAATTGGACGGCAGCGCTCGCGATCATTAAATCTTTAGATATCATCAGCGAAGGAAAAATACGCGAGATGACCAATAATGGCACCGGTACAACAGTTACACCGGAAGAATCCCAAATGATCGGGACCAAAATAAAAGAAAATATCCTTCCACAGCTCGCACCTAACAAACGTATGTATTCCGATTTAAGCGTAACCGATAAACCTGACGACGGTACGATCTATAAAGACGAAGATGAGCAGTGGAAAAATTTCAGCGTAAAATATGATTGGCTGGCAGAATTCGCGGACTACTGTATAAACTCAAAAGGTTTTCAAGTTTACTAAAATCATCAATGGATATTTGGCAGCAGCTCCAACCGATTCTCTCCAACATTTGGTTTCAGATCGGCTCGCTTATTTTTATGGCGACCGTCCACGGCTACCTCGGTGCGTGGCTCGCTGTCCGTATGCTTTTTCGACCGCGTGAAACGGTAAGATTCCTGGGAATTCCTGTTTTTCCGCAAGGGATGATCCCAAGGCACCGTTCGCGGATGGCTCAGGCAATTGGGAAAGCGGTCGGCGAAGAGCTCGTTTCGCAGGAAACCGTCCTCGAAGAATTATTCGAAAAAGAATTCTTGCAGCGAAAAATACAGGGCGTCGTAAATTCTTACACCGAAGAATTACTCTCACAAAATTATCCATCGCTGATCGAGGCACTTCCGGAAAATCTGCGCCAGCCAATTTTAGATTCCGTTTCTACGATTCAGGATCGAATTAGTTCTTATGTACAAGGGGTCGTGGGGAGCGAGGATACACTTATTTCGATCAAAGCATTTGTCGGACGCAGGGTTGATGAGATTTTAGCGCAAACTGTCTCCGAGGCCGTAACGGATAAAACTTACGGAAAGATCCTAGGTTTTCTTGAAACACGGATCAGATCGGTAGTTAAAGAACCCGCCCTCGAAGAAAAGATCGCGGAATTTATCGGCCGGAGGGTTGATGATCTTGCTAATACGGAGACCCCGCTTTCGGATATGTTTACGCCGGAAGCGATCGCCCTATTGAAGGAAAAAGCCGTCGAACAGATCGAGCCCGTAGTCCGCCAACTTTCGGAATTGGCGACCGAAGATCGTACAAAAAATCAGATAAGTTCTTTGATCAAAAAGGAAGTACATACATATTATGAGCAACTTCCTTTTGTTAAGAAAATATTTGTTTCACGGGAAAATTTACTCCGCGAGGTAGATGATCTTGTCGATGACAGCCTGCCAAAGAGACTTGAAGAAACACTCCAGGGAGCTTTTTTTGCGGACGAAGCTGAGAAGTTTGTCAGCAAAACTATAGATAACACTTTGGCTCGCCCGCTGCCTGAATTAGTTGGTCAAATTGCACCAGAGCAATTAGATCGGCTCAAAGCGCAAATTACAAAAAATATTATTCGTGTGCTTCAGAGCGACGAAATGCAGAAATCGATTTCAGCATATTTGACCGATTCTCTCGAACAAATTCGACCTCAAACGATCGGCGAGCTTCTTTATTCTACACACCCGGAAGCGGCGATCAGAGTAAAGGATATGCTTTCGAAAGCTCTCGTTAATATCCTTGGCAATGAAGATACAGGGAAGATAATCAATTCCGTGCTTTCAAATCAGGTCGACCAACTCCTTAATACGCCCATCGGAAAACTTTCAAATCATCTCTCAGAAGATCATCTTCGAAATGCCGGCGCTTCTCTCACCAATACAATTATTGCCGCCGCAAAATCAAAACTCCCTGAGGCAATAAAAGAATTCGATATCGGCGGTGTCGTCAAAGATAAGGTCAACAATTATCCCGCTGAAAAACTCGAGTCGTTGGTTTTATCGGTCGCGAAAGAACACCTCAGGAAGATCGAGCTATTTGGCGCACTCTTTGGTTTCATAATCGGAGTGCTGCAAGCTTTTCAGTTCTATTTCTTTTCCCACAAATAATGCGCTCAAACTAAAGAAAACTCCGCATTTCCTGAAATTCCAGATCCGAGTCGCAAACTACATCGGCTGAGTTCCATTCATTGATGTACAAACCAACTACGCGGACACCCATTTTCCATGAGGAAATAAAATTCGCACTTTTCTTGATCTGCCCTGCATGCTTTTCAAAGCTAACCGGATTCGCGGCGCAATCAAAATGCCCGGCAATCACAATAATTCGAGACTGATGTTTTTCGACAGTTATCCGAATTTTTTCGTAAAGAGCATAAACTATCTCTTTTTTTCCCTGCGATAGCTCTTTATCGACACCGGGTTCCGTGATCATATCGACGTACCGAACGTGTCCGTGAAGTTTCACCCAATCAGTTACCGGAGTTTGTACACGCCCATCAATGCAATTTATTGCCGTTCCGAAGTTTTTCATAATTTTAGATTGATACCCCATTTTTTCAGTTTTTCCGGCAAATGTTAAATTTGCTTAAGCTCTGAGACGGATCGGAAATCAACTTCTTTTGTCCATGCGCGCTTATCGGTTGATTAGGAAACTGTTCTTACAGTATGTAAGACATCGGCTGTTCCGTGGAATCTTGTTGCAAAACGAACTGGTTCAAAGGAATTTTACAAGTGCTTAAACGCACCGGGTTTTTCTTAGGATTTTTAAATTGAAATTTTGCGTCATCTTCGGTTAAAAATTGTGTGGCAAAAAGAAAACAAAGAAAGTAAAAAAAATTTTCTTATAGCTGAAATGGTGTAACGAAAAGGTTTCGTTTACTTTAAAGAATGTTTATTTTGAAAGCTGTGGATAACTACTTGCGTTTCTAAAAATTGTCTGATAGGGTTTGACTCGTTTCCAGTACAAAAACCCTCGTAACTTATTGAAAATACAAGGTTTAATGTGTTACTTTAGCTTTTAAGCAAAATTTTTACTGCCTGTGGAAAAACCTGTGGATAAAATGTTAGGATTTTTTATTGAAATCCGTTAAAGTTACCAAGATGTAACAACTTGCCATGATTGGTTGTGCGGTTCTTAAGACCCTTACGCCTCACCTTGGCGGCAAACTGCTTAAGAGTTTTTTCACAGAAATTTTTTGATTTTGAAAATTGTGTTTGCGGAGAGAAAATGAGTGCGTCTGTAGAAAATCAAACCGTTTGGGACAGTATTCTTAATTCGGTTCAACAACAGCTCAACAATCAGATATTCGATACCTGGTTTCGGCCAATTGAATTTAAGGATTGCGATGAAGAAAAAAAGATTCTTCATCTTAAAGCGACGGAATTTCATCGAGATTGGATCGATAAAAATTATCTCCCCCTGATCAGCGATACAATGTCTGATCTGCATATGGAGAATTATCGTCTAAGCTGGACAATTGAAAAGCAAGAATTCGAGGAAACCAAACCCGACCAGGAAAAAACCGCTCTCGAGCACCAGGGCGCCCGTGTAAATACGCCACAATCTTCGGCTCCGGCGACAAAATTTGTTGACCTTGAGCCGATCGAAGATACACTTAACGCAAAATATACATTTGATCGATTTGTGGTTGGCTCCTGCAATCAGTTTGCCCACGCCGCCGCGGAAGCGATCGTCGAATCACCGGGAAATGCATACAATCCGATGTTTATTTACGGCGGTGTCGGTCTTGGGAAAACTCACCTTATGCATGCCACCGGGCAAGCGATCAGGGAGCGAAATAAACATCTGCGGGTTGTTTATATTTCTTCCGAAAAATTTATGAATGAGCTTATTAACGCAATTCGTTATGACAGCACACAGCTTTTTCGTGAGAAATATCGTTCAATAGACGTTCTTTTGATGGATGATGTTCAGTTTCTGGCCGGGAAAGAGCGCACACAGGAAGAATTTTTCCATACCTTTAACGCGCTTCATAATGAACAGAAACAGATCGTTATTACATCTGATTGTCCGCCGAGAGACATCCCGACGCTTGAAGAAAGGCTCCACTCGCGTTTTGAATGGGGATTGATCGCCGATATGGAACCGCCCGATCTTGAAACGAAGGTTGCGATCCTTAAAAGAAAAGCCGATCAAGCCCGTATAGATCTGCCGGATGAAATTGCGTTTTTTATTGCGAATAAGGTTAAAAGCAATGTGCGCGAGCTTGAAGGAACACTTGTCAGACTGATCGCCATATCTTCTCTAAGAGGTCTGCCGATCTCAAAAATGCTTGCGCAAGACGCGATGAAAAATATCATCGATGCCGAAACCGCCGAAGGAATTACGATCGACCGCATCACAAAAATGGTCGCAAATCATTTCGATCTGGCGCTTGAGGAAATAAAATCCAAAAATAATTCACGTAATATAGCCTTTCCAAGACAGGTCGCAATGTATCTCTGCAAACGCTTGACGCAGCATAGCTTTCCTGAGATAGGACGCGCATTCGGCGGCAAACATCACACGACCGTGATGCATTCCGTAGAGAAGATCGAGAAGAAAATTAAGGCGGAAAGGGATTTCCACAAGGAGATCAGCGAGTTTATCGATAATCTTTGCAGCTAGCGCGAGAGTTTTTTGTGAAAAACTTCGGATAATTTTTTCACAAGGTTCAGATATTTTGAAAATTAGAATAAGGCTTTACGCATCACGAAAGTTTTTGAGTTTTCCACATTTCCACAGAAATTCATTTCCGGGCTATGTGGATAACCCCCGAAAACTTTAAATGTGGAATTTTTATCCACAAGCAATTGTTTAACGGGATTTATTTCCACACATCCTGTGGACGTATAAACGATGTGTTTTTAGTAGTTTAAGTGGGTTTTCCACTTTTTAACAGGCCCTATTACTACTACTAGAAATATTCATATATTTTATTGTTATTAGAAAGAGTAAAAAGGCGAGGAGATTCGAGGATACGATCCTGCTTTTTTTTCAAGGTTACAATTCTCGTAATGAAGAAATTTCTTGTATTAGTTTTAGCGACTTTTATTATTCTGGGCTGCCAGGGGAAATCATCAGAGCAGGACATAAGATTCTCTGACGGCGCAATCGGAAAAATCGAGCTCGAAACAAAGCAGGAATCGAAAAATGAAAAAGTGCTTCATGTAACTTTTACAAATGACAAAATGGTCGTAAAAGAGAGCACGGTCGAAAAACAGGTTGAGGAAATTTGGAATTCGGTAAAAGTGAAAGCAGAAAGCCAGGAAATTGACGAAGGATTGATTAAATATGTATTTCTGGCAGATTTTGATGAAGAGCATCAGAAACCGATCTATCAGATATTGCTTTTTGAAACGACCAAATTTGAAAACGGAAATTGGAAGATCAGGAAAATAAATTAAACTTTTTAAACTAACGAAAATCAGGAGAGCGAAATGGAATTTGTAATCAAGCAAAGTGCGTTAAAGAAAGAATTGGGTTTTGTACAGGGAATCGTGGAAAAGAAATCCACCATCCCGGTTTTATCGAATATTTTGATCGAATCGATCGGCGAAAATACTATTCGAATCGTTGGGACCGATCTCGATGTAACGATCCGATGCGAAACTGAAGCGGAGATCAAATCATCGGGCGCAATGTGTATCCAGGCACGCAAACTCTTTGATATCGTGCGGCTTGCCGAGGATACCGATATGCACTTTAAGAAACTCGATAATGATTGGGTTCAGCTTACATTTGGCGATTCGAAAAAATACCGCCTGGCAGGAGTTTCGCGCGAGCAGTTTCCTGAAGTGCCTGATTTCAAATCGGCAAATATGTCTTTGCCTGCTGAAATTTTTAACCATTTTATTACAAATACAAGCTTTGCGATTACAAATGAGCAATCGCGCTTTACGCTTTCCGGCGCAAAATTTGTTATTGATGGTGGAACGGCGCGTATGGTTACGACCGACGGTCACCGCCTTGCGTTTATCGAAAGAAAACTCGCGACCGCGCTTGAAACAAAAATGGATACGCTTATTCCAAAGAAATCCCTCATCGAATTAACCAAGATCGCCCGTGAAACTGAATCGGACGTTCATTTTGGCGAAGATGAAAATCACATCTATTTCGAGGTCGACGGCCGTCTTTTGACCACACGCAAGCTCTCCGGACAATTCCCGAATTACGAAATGGTTATCCCGAAAGACAATGACAAAAAAGCTATTTTTGATTCGGGGATGCTAAAACGCGCAGTTGATCGCGTAGCCCTCATGGCTGACGAACGCACACGTTCCATACGCCTTACCGTGCGCGAAGGCGAGATGGAATTAACAGCGCAATCCAGCGAAGAAGGCGAAGGAAGAGAACAGATCCCTGTAGATTATTCGGGTGAAGAAGTGACATTGGGTTTTAATTCTCAGTATTTACAGGAATTTCTAAATATCGTCGCATCCAGCGAAATGGAAGCCACCGAAACCGAAAATGAAACCGATGGCGAAAAGGTAAAGGTCAAAGAAATGGGATCTAAGCCAAAGATCGCATTCGAATTCAAGGATTCAAACGGCAGTACCCAAATGAGTTTCGCCGGCGACACCGAATACGACTATAAATATATCGTTATGCCTTTGAGGATATGATTCGGGGACTCATACGAAGGTAATTTCGTTGGTTGGTGATTATAAAAAACGCGTGGGAAGTAATAAAAATTTTCCAGAACCAAGCCCGCAAGAGTGTTTCGGCGTATTGCCTGAGACTAAGAAAATTAAAAAAGAGCCAGGAAAAATTTTCGAAGAAGCCCTTGAAGAAATGAAAGCGATTGCAGAAGAAGCAATAAATAGTGAGAGGATGGGAATTACGAAGAAGTTAAGAGTGGACAATATTGATTGTTTCTTATATGTAAAAACCGGCAAATATAAGTAAAAGGTTGAGAAGATGAGGTAGCGTCCTGATTTGTGTTGCTCGGAATATTATAATTCTAGCAACGCATCTATTTTGTTTGAATAATTACCAGCCATAAATGACTCGGCTATTGTCGTTAGTGCAGTTGGCACAAAAAGGAGAGCAGGTAGCGCGCCACCTTTATTTGTAAATTCATTCGTTGCATGAAATTGCCTACGTTCAAATTGAAGAGTACGCAAAGCGGATGATTGAAAATAGCCCAGTCGTTTACGGCTGGGTTTTTGGTTGCAACAAGATGCGGAGTCCTGGAAGGACGGCTGATTCATTCGTCCCTAAGGGACTTTGGGTTTTATTTGTAATCGTTACCCAGCCATAAATGGCCTGGGCTATCGTCACTAGGTGCCGTTTGGCAAGAAGAGGGCCAGATTGTAAGGACTTTGGGAGGTTGGTGTGGGCTTCTTAGCTATTGCAGTCGGTGCAGCAAACAAGCTGTCTAGATTCCTAGCAGGCAGTGAAGTACGTAACAGTTCTGTCGCTGAGGGCGACAAATATAATTGCGTTGGGTAAAGCGAGCAAAGGCGAGAAACCTATGACAAACGCAAAACGATTCGACTCTGAAGGAGTCGGATTCTTCTTTCCAATCTCCCCGGGTTTCCGCTCTGCTCCCCCCGGGCTATTATCTATTTCACCTTCAGCGAAAAAAACGTGAACTATTTAATTTAATTTGGACAATATTGTGCCCACTCAGTCAATGGACTATCTAATGGAATGCGGACAAGGTCGCCGGAGATTGTCAATAATCAACCGATTGAGAATAGGAATTCGTCTGACCATATGGGGTGATAGGCAACGGGAAAGATTTCACGAGCACTAGACTGGCATATTTGTTTCAAAAGCAATAGCCTAATTTACGCAGGGAAATTGCCTGAATCCAAATCTGAACAAACGCCGAAATAATTATTTAAAGGCAATTAATCGCAAAGATGAAGATATTAGTAACAGGTGCGACCGGGTATATCGGCGGACGTCTGATCCCAAAACTTTTGGAGATGGATCATGAGGTGCGTGTATTTGTGCGCGACCCGAGGCGTCTGCGTGGGAAAGATTGGGCGGAGGATGTCGAGGTTGCAAAAGGCGATCTTAATAACGAGGACGAGATAGAGGCGGCGATGGAGGATATCGACGCAGCATATTTCCTGGTACACGCGATGTACAGCGGGGATGACTACGCTGAAAAGGAAAGAAGATTTGCACTCAATTTCGCGCGGGCGGCTCAAAATGCGGAAAAGGTAATTTATTTGGGCGGATTGCTTCCGGACGACGAAGAAACCTCAGAGCATTTAAGAAGCAGAGCGGAAGTTGGGAAGATACTGAGGGAGAATTGTCCTACGACGGAATTTCGTGCGGGTCCGATCGTCGGGTCAGGCTCAGCTTCATTTGAGATGGTGCGGTACTTAACGGAGAGGCTCCCGGTAATGATAACGCCCAAGTGGGTGAAAAACTCCGTTCAGCCAATTGCGATAAGAGACGTTATTCACTATTTGGTAAAGGCGCTCGGTAAGGAACCGCTTGGCGTCGTCGATATTGGTGCAAATGTAGTGCCGTTTATCGAAATGATGAAAACCTTTGCAAGGGTTAGGGGATTAACGCGAATAATTATTCCCGTTCCCGTATTAACACCTTGGCTTTCCGGTTTGTGGGTTGGCCTGATCACACCAATTCCAAATTCTTTGGCCGTTCCACTCGTAATGGGAACGATCAATCCTGTGATCGCCGACACACGAAAAGCCGAGCTTAATTTCCCGGATATCCAGTTGATGGAATACGAAGACGCCGTAAAAGAAGCAGTAAGGCGAACAAATGAACGCGCGGTCGAAACACGTTGGTCGGGGTCGCTTGGAAAATTGACGAGCTATAAATTGACGGACAGCGAAGGGATGCTCAAAGAGATACGGACTGTGTTGACACACGCGACTCCCGAATCCGTCTATAAAAGTTTTACAAGCATCGGCGGCGAAAAGGGTTGGTTGGCATGGAATTGGGCATGGAAATTAAGAGGATTCTTTGATGCTTTGGTTGGCGGGCCGGGTCTTTCAAGAGGCAGAAGACACCCAACTGATGTTCATGTCGGCGAAGTATTGGATTTTTGGAGGGTTGAAGAATTGGAGGAAAATCGATTGATGCTTCTTCGCGCAGAGATGAAGGTGCCCGGGGAAGCATGGCTTCAATTCGAAACTGTAAAAAAAGGGAAAGAGACACAGCTTGTTCAGACGGCGATGTATGTTCCGAAAGGGTTTCTCGGAATAGCTTATTGGTACGCAATGTATCCTGCGCATCTTTTTTTGTTTGGTCAAATGGCGCGCAATATTGCTACGGCGGCTGAAGTTTACGAGCGCGATGAGGATGGCGAAAGCATGCCGTCTACGGTTTGATCACTGGCATCTTTCAGGGAATCTATATGGCAAGAGTTGGGGATTGGATCGAAGTAAATGACTTGATGCAGAGCGGTTATCGGTACAAGATCGAGGTCGGTTCGGGAAGACAGTTTGATCGAGATTTCGAGCCGGAGTTTACGCCAAAGGAAATGCTTGAGGCGGGTGTATTCGAAGGAAAATACTTAAACGACTGCCGCGATGAATTTCCGGAAACCTGGTTTCGGAATGCAAAGATAAGCAACCAGGCGGATCCGACGCTCAATTATTTTAAAATTAAAAGCAGGCAATCGCTGCAAGTTTGGCAGCGCAAGGACTGGATAATTGAGCCGGACCCGCGCGGCTGGTTTCAATGGTATTGCCGCTATTATCAAGGACGTAGGATCGACGAGGTTGACCGCGCACAGATAAAACGCTGGAAAGCTTTCGCAAGACACGCCGGGCAGATTATTGCAAACTGCAAACCCGGTGATCTAACGTGCCGTCCGCGGCAGAGACAGGCACTCCTGCAATGGTCGTATGATGCGTTTATCTAAAAATTGATTAATCTAATTTTCACACTTCCCGCGAAGCGAGGAATCTTTGTCCGAGAGACTTATGGCGAATTGCGTTTAGGAAAATTGACCAACTGGATGCCGCATTAGAATTATCGGATCTAAGTGTTCCGCCGGGCAATCGTCTTAAAGCCTTGCGAGGAGATCTAAAGGGTAAACACAGTGATCGCATCAATAATTAATTCCGAATCTTTTTCAGATGGACTGAATTGGGCGCGGAAGATGTTGAGATAATTGATTATCACTAGAGGAAAAAAATAATGATCAGAGTGCCAACAAACAGAATACCAACACATCCGGGAGAGATGCTGAGGGAAGAATTCCTCGATCCTCTTGGTATAACCCAAAAAGAATTAGCAGATTCGATAAAGGTTCCGTATCAAAGAATAAATGAAATTGTTTACGGAAAAGGTGGAGTAACGCCGAGCACGGCTTTGAGGCTTGCAAAGTTTTTCGGAATGACCGAGGGTTTTTGGTTGAATCTACAAATGAAATTCGATCTCTATTCAGCTCAGAACCGAGAAAAGGAGATTCTGAAAAAAATCAAAACATTAAAAACTCCTTCTTTGGAGAGTGAATAAACTACAACGTTTAACTAATGAATATCAAGATCGATGATCTCAATGGCAACGAGATTTTCGCACTTCTTAACGAACATCTTGAGGATATGAAACGGGTTTCGCCGGCGGAGAGTATTCATGCGCTTGATCTTGACGGACTGCGAAGACCGGAGATCACTTTTTGGACGGTTTGGCAGGAGCAAGATCTCCTAGGTTGCTGTGCTTTGAAAGAACTCAATTCAAAACACGGCGAAATCAAATCAATGCGGACTTCTTCACGCCATCGCAGAAAGGGTGTTGCGGAGCATATGCTCAAACATATGATTGAAGAAGCGACGCGAAGAGATTATAAGCGACTAAGTCTGGAAACCGGATCGATGGAATTTTTCAAGCCCGCGCAAAAGCTATACGCCAAGTTTGGTTTTGAGTATTGCGTGCCGTTTGCAGATTATATCGAAGATCCAAACAGTGTGTTTATGACTCACGAGCTTTGAAAGAAAATTTGATTCCTGAAAAAGTATCGAACGCCGCCAGCCCGCCAAAGTAAACGAGATTTCCAACTGCTGCCCATTTCAGCCAATCCGGTACATTCGGAAAATACCAAACGATCATCGACATCACGGTCATAAAGGCAGTAGTAACAATGATCGTTATTGTTTTCAAATGAGTCGCTCGCGATGGATAGGCAAATTTTATCGGTACAAAATGAAGGATCGCGAAAGCTATTATAATGGCGGCGTTTCCAAGAGCTGACAGAGAGAAAACGAAAACGAGATAAAAAACCACGATATTCCACATTACGGGAAATCCAATGAAATGATAGTCTTCGGAAATCATGCCTTCTTTTCCGTAATATATTACTGAAACGAGCAATATCAAAAACGCAATCGGTAAGCTCCAGGCAGGCGCGGCCAATTCCGCCATATAGAAAAAAAAGGCGGGAATGACGGCATATGTTGTAAAATCCACTACAATATCGATAGTCGTGCCGTCAAAATTTGGCAAAACTTCCTTAGTTTTAAATTTACGCGCGAGGGTTCCATCAATGCCGTCAATAAGGAGAGCGACCAGCAACCAAGCCATCGCAGCCCGCCAGTTTTTTGCGGTGATTGCAAGTAGCGCCATAAATCCCGCCAATAAACCTGACGCGGTAAAAATATGTACGCTCAAAGCGAGTGTTTTTTCGAGGGTGCTATAGGAATTTTTCATTTATAGATTCCGCTATAATTTTTCTATAATAACGCATTTACATATACTGGGTTATTTTGCGCTGATCAAACGTTCTAATGATTCAAAGACCCGCAACATCACGGATATTTTCAGTCTTAGACGAACAAGGGTATGTCGTTCTCGATGGAGGTTTAGCAACTGAGCTCGAGCGAAAAGGATTTGATCTAGCTCATCCGCTTTGGTCGGCAAGGATCGCACTCCAAAATCCTCAAGCGATAAAGGATGTACATTTTTCCTATCTCAAATCGGGCGCAGATCTGATAATCACGGCGAGCTATCAGGCGAGTTTTCCCGGCTGTCGGAAGCAAAGAATGAGTGATATAGAAACTGAAAGATTCTTAAAGAGAACCGTTGAAATTGCTGTAGAAGCTCGCGAAGAATTTATCGGCGAAGTGAATGCTGCGGAGCGCGAATTGCGTCAGGCGCCTCTGATTGCAGCGAGCGTCGGACCATATGGCGCGTACCTCGCAAATGGGGCTGAATATAAAAGCGATTACGGTGTTTCAAAAGAAGATCTATACGAATTTCATGTACGACGTTGGGAAATACTGGCGGCAACGGAATCGGATGTGATGGCATGCGAAACGATTCCGAGTTTTGACGAAGCTTTAGTTTTAAGAGGGCTTATTGAGCAGACACAAAACAAAAGAGCGTATGTCAGTTTTTCGTGCAAGGATGGAGAGCATATCAACGATGGAACTCCAATAAGAGATTGTTCGGAAATGATCTCCGACTGCGAAGACGTTTTTGCAATTGGAATTAATTGCACATCGCCGCGTTTTGTATCGAGCTTGATAAAAAAGATAAAAGAAGGCGCGCCCGAAAAAGAAATAATTGTTTATCCAAACTCCGGCGAGACTTACGTCGCAAAAACAAAAGACTGGAAAGCCGTTTCAAATCAGATCAACTTTTCGCGGGCTTCAATAGAGTGGTTTAGGCATGGCGCACGGTTGATCGGGGGGTGCTGCCGCACGACTCCAAAAGATATCCGGGCAATCCGGGCGGGTCTATCTCAATACAAAAAAAGAGGCACAAAAACCAAGTAGTTTTTTTGGGCCTCTCATCTCGCTTCACTTTTTGGACTCGAAAGAGTTTGAAAGTAAAGCGGGATCAATGAGAAATATCAGGGTTTCTCTTGTGGGATTCAACTATTGACATCTTCTTTTTGCATGGTAAAAACTTGTAATTTGCAAAAATTCGTGTAAGTTAAGGCAATAATCAAATCAAGGCTTAATTTTTTAAAGCTATCCGGCTTTTTTAATGGAGACAATAGCTTCGAGCCTACGGAAGAAATGGAAAAATTAGACAGGAGAATAGAAATGAAAAATTTAGCTTGGATACTGTTGTTTGCAATTTCAATAATCGGTTTTGGATGCGGCGAAAGCGGTACACCGCCAACAAACACGGCGAGTGGTAACTCAGAAAATACAAACACGGCAAATTCAAACACTGGTGCGGCGTCTGCACCGGAATATAAAGCTGCCGTATTGGATCTTGAAAAACAGGCAAATGAGGCCTGGATGAAAAAGGACGGGAAATTCTTTGAGGATTTCTTAGCGGATGGTTTTGTGGGGGTCGGGGCTAGCGGACGCGAAGGTAAGGCGATGCTAGTGAAGTCAATCTCAGAATCTCCTTGCGAAGTTAAAAGTGTTTCGTTCGGCGACGATGAAGTTGTAGAGCTTGGAGAAGGCGTAGTCTTGCTAACTTCGAAAACGACCGCTGATTACAAATGCGGCGATAGTGCAGGGCCAAGCCCGGAATGGGCGGCATCCGTATATGTAAAAGACGGTGACAAATGGAATGCGGTTTATCATCAAAGTGCGCCGACGGCAGACACGAAAGGTGAAATGCCGCCAATGCCCGCCGACGCTCCGAAACCAACGGCTATGGAAGACACCAATAAGGATATAACTGCTAAGCTTGTTGAAACAGAAAAAAGCCTATGGGACGCCTATACGAAGAAGGATGCAAAGCCTTTTGAAGAAGCTTTGGCCGAAAACTTTACAGCCATTAATTCTACGGGTCGCGAGAATCGGACTGATTCTCTTAAGAGCTATTCCGCACACAGTTGTGAAGTGAAAAGTCATTCGCTAAGCGATTTTCATACTTCAAAAATTAGCGATGATCTCTATCTTTTAACTTACAAGGCAGATCAGGACGCCACCTGTGACGGAAATCCGGTACCAAAAACGATGTGGTTTTCCACGATCGTCAAGAAAGATGGAGATGCCTGGAAAGGTGTATTCCATATGGGAACTCCGGCACGCTAGGAATCTTGAAAACTTATTTAACATGCGGAAGTCTTTGAGTCTTCCGCGTTTTCTTTTTTACAGAGAACCAAAGTCAAACAATGATTCTTCTTCAAAATCGGTTTTGAACAGTCATCTTCTAGAGTAGGCGGTCCGCGTTAACTTCTCGTCCGATCAACTTATAAGTGGCTAAATCCTGTAAAGAAGCAGTAAAACTATCTTTTCATCGAAATCATCACGATTGAATAACAATCCAAATAAAGCTTATTCTGAATTCGCATAGCGCGCCAGCGATTCCAGATTCGGAACGATCACATCCTTGCCTTCAATGTTTACTAGTTTTTGTTGCTGAAGGCGGAAAAGCGAACGGGTTATCACTTCGCGAACGGTGCCGATACGGGCCGCAAGTTGATTGTGCGTGAGTTTCTGCGTAAAACGAAATCCTTCATTTGTCTGTACTCCGTGTTCCGTTGCTTCGCGGAAAAGCCAATAAGCCAGTCTTTGACCGACTTCACGCAGAGAAAGCGCTTCGGCAAGTTTGGCGCACCTACGCAGTCGCTTTGCGAGAAGTTCGGTGGCGGCAAGAGCAATCTGCGGATGTTTCAGACAAAGACTGCGGACTTCTTTCTTTCCGAGAAAATATACAAGTGTCGGTTCTTCGGCAGCGACTGTAGAAGGATACTTGCCGTTATCAAAAACAGGCACTTCCGCGATGGTCGTCACGGCGCGTTCGACGTGGATGACCTGTTCGCGTCCATCGGGAGCGGTGCGAAACGCCCGCACCGAGCCTTGTGCAATCACAAATAAACCGGCAGCTTCTTCGTCCATGAGAAACATAATCTCGTCTCGTTCGAGATGTTTTTCAATGGCGTGATCGGCTAATTCGCGGATGACTTTTTCGTCCAAATCATGAAAAAGTTCGGTTTGTTTTAGAATTGCCATTTTGTCATTTATCATTACAAAAAATTCTAGCGTTCATCTAGGTAACTTTAAAGCCATTGAAATAAAACTCAGTTCAAAAGGGAGCCTTCGCGGTGACATAAATCACATTATTCTGGGAATAAACAGGCAATAGTTGAATACAAGGAGGAATAGTGGTCATGAAAGTAACACGCGAAATGAAAATCAAAGAGGTGCTGGCAATGGATGAGGAAAAGGTTCTAAATACATTAGCTATGCTTTCAACGAACTTCGAGCGTCTGCGTCATCCGCATCTAAGGCATGCAATGGAAGGGCGCGTATCGGTCGAACAGGCTGCC
Organism: Pyrinomonadaceae bacterium; assembly: GCA_041746475.1. GTDB lineage: Bacteria > Acidobacteriota > Blastocatellia > Pyrinomonadales > Pyrinomonadaceae > Aridibacter. The sequence continues at coordinate 16,668 of JBGTGX010000056.1, forward strand.
AAAGTCGCCCGGGTACCGCTGACAGAAATGCTGTATGTGTTAAATCTGGCGCTTGGCGAAGACGAAGAAAAATTATCAAAAGAGCTCGTCCGAAGCGACCCGCAGGATTTCAATTTTCAAGAAACGAATCAGCCGATCAAACCCGAAGAGATAGCAAATGTTGACGATTTGGACAAGGAAAGAGTGCGTTATATTGATCTCATGCCTTTTCATGAATCGAAACGCGATCCGATGCGCGTGATTCTCCGGGTTTGGAAAAAGCTGGGCGACAGCAGGGATATTCTGTTGATAAAACACCCGTTCGATCCGATTCCTTTACGCGAACTGTTTCTCAGAAGATTTGGAACGTCGAGCTGGGCGGAAGAAAGAAAACCGGGCGAATGGTATATCTATTTCTATCATCCAATTTCGAGTGTGAAAGCAGAAGCTCATCCGCCGATTCGCAATCAAGCGTTCCGCAGATCTTTTGTTGCGGTTGGTTGACGAAAGATCGCCTTATCCGGCCGATCAGTTTTTGATCTACTATACTTCCATTTGGTAATGACACGCGACGAGACGACAATTCCAGGCAGCATTTACGGACCGGTGATATCGTGGCGTTTGGGCAAATCGCTTGGAGTTGATGTTTTGTGCATTGATTCTATCTGCTCCTTTGAATGCGTCTATTGCCAACTCGGAAAGATCAATCGGGTGACGGCGGAAAGAGATGTTTTTGTTTCAACCGAGAAGGTTCTGGAAGATCTGGAAAATTCAGAGTGGGAAAAGGCAGACGTCATAACATTTTCGGGAAGCGGCGAGCCGACTTTGGCCGAAAATCTCGGCGATGTTATTGAAAAGATCAAGAAAATCACAGGCAAACCAATAATAGTTTTGACTAATTCTACACTATTGCATTTGCGGAAAGTTAGAACAGAAATTGCACTTGCTGACAAAATCTTTTGCAAACTCGATGCGTGGTCAGATGAAACTTTACAGCGAATTGACCGTCCTCACAAAAGTATTTCACTCGAATCAATAATATCGGGAATTACACTTTTGCGGCTGGAATTTAAGGGGTTTTTGGCGATCCAAACAATGATCTTGCGGCCGCCGAAAGATTTGCAGATTGAAGAATTTGCGAAGATCTTGCGTTCGATAAAGCCCGATGAAGTCCAGTTGAATTTACCGACCCGACCCGTTCCAAACGAATATTTTCTCGAAACACGCGGAAATGCGATCGAGGCTCAAAAAGAATTTACACAATTAAGAACCGTTTCCAAAGTTGAACTGGAAATCATCCGCGAGAAATTGTCAGATTTGACCGATTTGCAGATAGTTACGAGATAATATGAATGAATTTAACGACAAGAAGCATTCCACTATGCACAATATAGACATCAATCTGGTCGAAATGGCGCTCGATGTTGTCAAATTTGCAATTGGTCGAATTACTGACTCAAATCCTAAACTCGGATTCCCAAAAAAAGCGGAAGAATTAAAGAAACTTGTCGGCGAGACGATCACGCCGGAAGGAATCGGCGGCGAAAAAGCGTTTGCACTTTTTCGGGACACCCTAATAAAAGCGAGCGTATCGATAGATCATCCGCGACATCTCGCATTTGTTCCAGCTTCGCCAACAAGGGCCGCCGTAATGTTTGACCTTGTAACGTCAGCCTCGAGTGTCCACGGGGCTTTTTGGCTCGAGGGCGCAGGGTGTATTTTCGCGGAAAATCAAGCAATGAAATGGTTAGTTTCGCTAACCGGAATGCCGAAAGGCGCATTCGGCGTTTTTACAAGTGGAGGCACGGCGGCAAATCTTTCGGCGATGGTCACCGCCAGAGAATTTTGGCGAAGCGAAGATCCGAGTAAAATAAATCAGCGGGGCATCGTAATCGCTTCAAGCACCGCGCATTCTTCGATCCGATCGATGGCAAGAGTGATCGATGCTGATGTCCTTCTAATTGAAACAGAAGGAAGATTTGAAGGTGAACAGCTACGCGAAGCCATTCGAAGTCTTACGAAGGAAGATCGCAAGCGTGTTTTTGCAGTGATCGCGACAGGGGGAACGACAAACGCCGGAATTATTGATGATCTTTTGGGAATTGCGGAGGTTTGCAAAACAGAAAATATTTGGTTTCATGTCGACGCGGCTTATGGAGGAGGCGCACTAGCGGCAGATTCCGTAAGGCATTTGTTTAATGGAATTGAATTTACAGACACTGTCACGATCGATCCACATAAGTGGCTCTTTTCGCCGTATGATTGCGGTGCCGTAATTTATAAGAAACCCGAACTTGCACGCGCCGCACATTCACAGGAAGGATCATATCTTGATATTTTTTCCGACGAAGGTGCTCAAGGATTTAACCCGGCAGATTATCAAATTCAACTGACCCGGCGTGTTCGCGGTCTTCCATTGTGGTTTTCGCTCGCCATGCATGGAACCAAACGATATAAACAAGCGATCGAGCGTGGTATCGAACTCGCCCAAATTGCAGGCAAGTTGATCGACGGATCAAGTCATGTTGAATTGGTGCGTGAGCCCAGCTTATCCTGTGTCATTTTCCGACGAAATGGCTGGTCTGCTGAGGACTATCGAAACTGGACATATAAAAACCATCGTGATGGCTTTGCCCTGGTCGCACCGACAAAATGGAAAAACGGCGATGTTTATGAAACGGTTACGCGATTTTGTTTTATAAACCCCGATACGACCGAGCAGGATATAAGTGACATTCTAGCGACTATGAAATAGCTTTATTCTAAAGATGATCCGTGATCTTTCTTAAATCTCGGCGGCAAATTGGTGAATTCCTTCTTTAGCTTCTCATTTAGCGCAGAGCGTTCCGCCATCGGTAATAGCAAGTCCGCCCATTCATAAACTTCCGTCTCTTCGATCTCATTGTGTTTTTCAAGACGATCTTGAACCACAATCATCTTTTCATTAACTTCAGCTAACTCTCTTGCGGTATTTCTCTTTTGAAACCCACGTATTTCGCGCATTTGTTTTATCGCCGATGTTATCTCACGCATGAAAACATCATAATCCTTTTACAGCTTGGAGATCTTCTCATTTACCATTTCGATCGATTGATCGATCTTTACCTCTATTTTTTCTGAATCTGCAATTCGGTTAATTGCAGGAAACAAATGCAGATGTTCGGCTCGGATGTGCATTACCAATCGTGCCCAGAAAATATCAAGCCTTTGGTAGATCAGTTCAACATCTCCATCTCGAAATGCCAAAAACAACTCTGCGAGCAGCGCGTCTAATTCAAGATGATCGCCAGTAAGCATGTCGCTCATTGCGGAGTTATATGATTTTCAAAATCGTACTTTTGATCTTAGCACTTTGATCATTTGAACCGCGTATAAAAGCGAAATAATTGATCGCTAAGCACATTACGGAAAATACAGTCAAAAACATAAATCCAATTGCATAGCTTTCAGTCAGATCTCTAACGACCCCAAGCACCAGCGGCGGGAAAAATCCGCCGAGTCCGCCAAATGCACCAACAAGCCCAGTAACCGTGCCTGTTTCTTTTGGAAAATATTGCGGCACGAGTTTGAAAACCGCACCGCTCCCCATACCTAAAGCCGCAGCTCCACCTAAAGCTCCAATTGTAAAAGTGATCATCGACGGCAGAATTAACAGCATCGAAAATGCGGCTATGGCGGCGAAAACCAACATCAATATTTTCGCTCCTCCGAATTTGTCCGCCAGAATTCCGCCCACGGGACGCAGTAAGGTTGCCAAAATTACGAAGCCCGCTGTTCTTGCTCCGGCATCCGTCGCCGAAAGATCGTAAACGTCTTTAAGGAGTGTCGGAAGATAGATTGAGAAAGCGACGAAACCGCCGAAGGTCAGAAAATAAAATATCGAAAGGATCCAAGCATCTGGCGAAGTACGTAATACTTTTAGATTCTCGGCAAACGTTTTCGGCTTGACGGTAGTTTCAGCATCTCTGGCAAAGAAATAAAAAACAATTCCCCAAATCAATGAAACCGCCGCAAAAATGTAAAAAACCGGTCGCCAATCCGCTAACCATAGAGCAAGAACGGGTGCAAAAAAAACGGCCACCGACTGACCAATATTACCAACTCCGTAGACACCAAGAGCCGTCCCCTGCTTTTCAGCGGCAAACCATTTTGAAGTAAAAGCTACACCGATCGCAAAAGAAGTTCCCGCTAAACCGACAAGTAATCCCAAGAAAAGCAGTTGGGTATAACTTGATGAGAAGCCGATCAAAAAGGCTGGAATTGCCGAACCGATCAATAAAACACTGAATACGATTCTTCCGCCGTAACGGTCTGCGAGCATTCCTGCCGGAAGTCTCCCTATAGAACCGAGCAAAACGGGAACAGCGATCAATATACTTTTGCTGGTCGCAGAAAGATTGTAAATTTCGGAAAATGTTGGAGCTAAAGCTGAAATTAGCCCCCAAATTGCAAACGCTACGCCAAATGCCGTCGTTGATAAAAATAAAGCGCGGGCAGCTCCCGGCCTGAATGTTTCACTCATAAAATGTTTGTTTTAATTACACTCAAATTTTCTTATAGGTTTTAGAAGTAGAATAAGTGAAATAAAATGTTTCGCTAAGTAAATTTACTTTTTAATCGGTGAAACCCATGACAAATTTGTAGCCCACCCCGGAAGAGGTGGGAAAAGATTTATCATGGGACAAAGCCATTGAAAATGTTAGCATTCGGAAAAATATGCCGTGGTTTTCAACCACTTAAAATTACTTGCAAAACGATCCCGACGGTTTACACCGTGGGCTACAAATATACTGCCGTTTTCAACGGCTACATCGAATTGTTGTATGTTGGTTCAAGTAATTTGATCTCTTTTACTAAATAAAGATCTTTTATAAAAATTCTAAAAATCTTTTGGCATATCCTCATCACACTTCTTGCAATTTAGTTCAACACCGAGCTTTTCACGCCGTCCTATTAAGCTCAAAACCCAATCGCGCGAGATGAGCGGCGGATCGTGGCGCATATGCTGCAAATGACGGCACTCTAGCTTTGCCCGCCAGTGATCATCTCCATCTTTGTCATAACCTTTGATCTTACGCTTCATTTTTGCTTAAAATAACTCGCATTTGGAATACGGCGGGAAACGGGTTTCCACCACAGATAAATTGTCAGCGCGATTAACCAGCAAACTCCTGACGAAATAATTAAGGGGATCAATTGCTTATATTCGTGGGCCAGCGCCGCATCGATAGTTGCTGAAAGGATCCAGAGCTGGGCGAGATTAATCATGACAAGCAAAACGAGCCTCGCCTGCCAAATCGCCGTTCGGCCACGTTCCATAGGCCGCGAATGATTTACCCGTTTACGCGTTTTCATTTCCACCCGCCTCTCTGCCAACCGACCAAACTTCGCCATTTTCTTTCACTTCGATAATTACACGGTCAAGCGGACGCGGCGGCGGACCGTATAAAACGTTTCCACTTTTCGCATCGAAACCGCCTTCGTGACACGGGCATTCAAGCCTTTGGTTTTCTTTTGAAAAATAGACGGGGCAAGTCAGATGCGTACATTTCTGTCCGTAAGCGTGATATTTGCCGTCCAATGTGCGAACCAAGATCGCAGTTTCATTTTCGGCGGGATAACGGAAATTAAGCGAGTTTCCAGGCTGCAATTCGCTTGCTCCTTCGATTTTCATCGGTGGATAAACTGTTTCAAATTGGGAGTCGTAAGCAGATTTCGCGGCAAAGCCCGCCGCACCTAAAAACAAAGCTCCCGACGTCAAAAAAAGAAAATTGCAGAATTCGCGGCGTGTAACCTGGGATTCCTCATCGCGGTCGTATGGAAACTCTTGTTGATACGGAGCGATCGCTTCCCGCACGTTTTCTCCATCTGAAATTTCATTCGTATTTTCGCCATCAGCGGCTAAAATGTTCTTTACCGTATTTTCATTTAAATAATTAGAATTCATTGCTTTTGTCAGATTCTTCCACTTGAGTATCGATCCAAGATTCTTGAGTTTGCTGTCCTTCAACCTCAACTTTTCCTTCAAAAACCCCGCAGCCGTCAACTTCCACTTCATCGGCATCGGTTGGAAGCATCAGATATACTTTTGTTTCAACCTTTTGATTACCGAAAACGTGTGCGTTGACGGGTTTTGTTCGACGCGTCGGCACGACTTCTTCATATGTGCCAAATGTGATCGCTCCGGTTGGACAGACGCTTGCACACATTGGTTGGATTCCTTCCGAAGTGCGGTCGTAGCACATATCGCATTTCATCTGGAGGTGCATTTCCGTGTTGTATTTCGGAACGCCGAAAGGACACGCATTGACACAATTACGGCAATCTAAACAACGCGGCTTTAAAGCCGACATCACAACGCCATCTTCATTTTGTTTGATCGCATCTGCCGGGCAAACCAAAGCACAGGTCGGCTCTTCGCAGTGCATACAAACCGTCGGCATAGTCGCAGTTGTTTCCGCCCGATCAATGTAATCGACAAAGATCATCGAATAACCTTTGTGTGTGTCGCATTCACGGCAAGCAGCAACGCATGAACGGCAACCGATACATCTCTGAGGGTCTATAAACATTGTTTCTTCCATAATATTAATTCCTCACCACGGAGACGCAGAGAACATAGAGTTTTTCACGGATTAAATTCACAAATATTCTCATATCCATCCTTTTTGCTTTCTCAGTTTTCTCTGTACTTCCGTGGTGCATTTCTTATTTGCCTTTTTGTACCTCGCTCTGCGAAGTGCCTCTTCTTCCCTTACCTAAGATCGGCAGCTCACGTGAATGAATTTTCTCAATTCGAGCGGCACACGCCTTAAATTCCGGTATTTTTGACGTCGGATCAAGCTTCGGATTCGTCAATTGATTTGCCGCAAGTTCCTCGCCCCAGTGATACGGGATAAAGATCGTATCGGGACGAATTGTTTTGACGACCAGCGCCGGAAAGATCCCTTCGCCGCGGCGCGAAATAACTTTAACGCGTTCACCATCATTGATCTTCATTTTCATCGCCGTTTCGGGATGAATTTCTACATACGGTTCGGGGCATTGTTGGACGAGAAAACCGATTCTCCTCGTTTGATTACCCGACAAATATTGATACACAACGCGTCCGCTCGTTAGGATCAGTGGATACTCATCGTCGGGAGTTTCATCCGGCGGATTGTATTCAATTGCGTGAAATTTTGCTTTCCCGTCCGGCAAATTAAACTTTTCTTCGAAAAGTCGCGGCGTACCCGGATGATCGAGCGTCGGGCAACTCCAGAAAACACCATTTTGCATCTCGATCTTCTCGTAGGTAATGCCGTAGTAATCGGCTGTTCCGCCTTTTGATGCGACCCGCAGTTCATCGAAGATCTCGCGGGGTGAATTAAATGGAAAATACTTTTCGCGCCCCATACGTTTGCCAATTTCCTGAATTATCCACCAATCTACCTTTGCCTCTCCGGGCGGATCATTTGCCTTATTGATCTTTACTACACGACCTTCGGCACTTGTCGTTGTTCCTTCGTCCTCTGACCAAGAAGTGCCGGGCAAAACAACATCTGCATATCTCGCCGATTCCGACATAAAGAAATCTATACAGACGTTAAAATCCAAGCCTTCTAGCGATTGACGTATTTTATTCGTGTCCGGCAGAGAAACCATCCCGTTGTTGCAGATCGAGAGCAACGCGCGGATCTCGCCTTCACGCATCTTGTCAAACATCTCAACGGCCGATACTCCCGGTTCCGGCATTTCGTCATACGGCAGATCCCAAATGTCGCAGATATGTTTGCGGTCTTCTTCGCTATACATTGAACGCGCGCCCGGGAGCTGCTCGGCTTTTTGCCCGTGTTCGCGTCCGCCTTGTCCGTTTCCCTGTCCGGTGATCGTGCCATAACCCTTTCCCGGAGCTCCGATCTTTCCTGTTGCCAGAACGATGTTTATGTAACTTAAAACATTATTCACACCGTTTGAATGATGCTCGATCCCTCTCGCGTGCATGATCATTCCCGTTTTCGCACGTCCGTAGAGAAGTCCGGCTTTGACAATTTTTTTTGCCGGCACACCCGAAATTTCGCTCGCCATCTGCGGCGTAAAATTTTCGATTACTTTGCGAGTCAGTTCCCAGTCATTTGTGCGGCTTTTGATAAATTCTTCGTCTATCAGATTTTCCTTATAAATAACGTGAAGCATTCCATTGGCGACTGCGACATCAGTCCCCGGTTTTAGCTGTAAATGCAGATCGCCTTGTCGCGCCGTCGCAGTTTCTCTCGGGTCGATCACTATCCAAACTCCCCCGTTATCTCTTTGCTGCCATAAAAATTTGTTCAATATAGGAAATGTTTCCGCACAGTTTGCCCCGGCTAGGATCAAAACTTCGGCTAGCGGAATGTCGGTCCACGGGTTCGCCGCTCGGTCCATGCCAAATGCTTTATTATTCCCGGCACCGGCGGAAACCATGCAAAGTCTTCCGTTATAATCGATATATCGTGTTCCCAATCCAGCGCGTGCAAATTTGCCGATCAAATAGGTTTTTTCGGTCGTTAAGGAAGAACCCGAATAAACGCCGATCGCATCTTTTCCGTGTTTTTCTTGTATTTCTTTAAATTTTGAAACAACCAGATCGAGCGCTTCATCCCAACTCGCCCGCTCAAAATTCCCGTTTCGTTTGATCAGAGGATAAAGTAAACGATCTGGGTGATGGGTTTGCAGATACGCCGTCACACCCTTCGGACACAATTTCCCTTCATTCACCGGGAAATCATATCGCGGCTCAAATCCGACAAGTTTGCCTTTTTCAACAAGTAAATTCATTCCGCACTGCACGCCGCAATATGGACAATGGGTCGGTACGATCTTGTCGACCTTTCGATCCGCATGCCATCCACCAATTGGAGCGTCATGAAGATGCGGTCCGAATTCGTCTATGATTCTTTCTAAATTTTCGACTTTGCTCATATCGTATGTATGATCTCTTTTCAATTGCCACTATCTTGAGCTAGTGGACCGCGAATCGGAAATCAATCGGCTTTAGCCAAATAAACACTGATAGATTCCTTTTCGCTTCCTAATTTCTGGCAACTCAATTAAAGATGATTGATTCTTCATTTGATTTTGGGTAAAACCCTTTTATCTTTGGCTTTCAAATTCATTTTCGATCAATCTTCTCTGACGCGTGTCCCCGCAAAAACCTTTTCTTTCGTATCCTTCAAGCCTGCATACGACAAACCGCGCATTACCCGTTTACAGCGCGGACAGTAATCCTGCAGCGTTTTTCCGTTTTCCATCCGGTAGTCAAACCCCAGTTGCTCAACCACCTTTTTTAGATCGTCGATCCAGATCTGACCGATAAACATCGTTCCGCAACGCGGACAAACGGCTTGCAGCATTTCCTTCGAGCGCTCCTGATAGAGCTCGACACCGATCGACGCGGGACGCTGTACAATATGAAATAGCTTTCCAAACGGCAGATAAAAGAGCGTCATTATTACGATCGCCTGATGCGAAAGGGCGATAAATGAATACATATAACCCTCAAACCAAAGACTTGAAGCCGTCAGCATCAAACCCGAAACAGAGATGGCGATCAGAAGTAAATGCGGCGTAAAATCGAGTAGAAAAGTTTGGTATGCGATCGAGCCGCGATCATTCAACCGCCGCTGAACCGCGATCGCGCAGCCCGCGATAACCATCAGCGCTGTAAAATCGAGTGCGTGAAACGTAAGCCACGCCAGAATGCTTCTGCCGTCCATTACCTGCAGAGGAAACCCGAAAAGATACGCCCGGTATCCGAGATCGCCTTCGAGCCTAAAATGCACCCAACCAAAGGATAGCGGAAATGTGATCATCGCGGATAAAATACAGCCCCACATGATCAGAAAGTGCATCAACCACCTTTTGAATCCGCGTTTGAAGATAAATTTCTGTGCTACAAGATTATTTCCAATAGTTGACGCAGCTGTTGTTGTATTTTTGAAAAGTTTTTCGCGGTCGCGGAATAATTGCCAGCCGCGTAGCCAATAGGCGCGGGTCGCCGGACGCTGAAGCCACAAGACATATCTGAAAACGATCGCACCCAACGCCACGATACTCGCAATCGTATAACCGAAAAGTGCCGAGTCAAAATGTTCGAGATTGCGAGAACCGATGATAACCAGCAATGTTAATCCGGCGGCGGCTAGAATCCCGAAAACAGTTGGGCGTGAATAGCTTATTTCATTCGGACTATATTTTTTCGATATAGATTCCATTTTTAGTTGAAAAGGCTTTTTGTTGGTTTATTTATGATTTAATGTGTTCAAATTATCAAAAAACTAAAAAAGTGTCGATAAAAATCAAACACTTGTATTTTCAACCTGCAATTTTTGAATGCAGAATTATGTCATTAATTTAAGAAAAATTTTATGACTTAAGTCACACTACATAATTATTCAATCGATTTTTCAACACTCTCTATCTTCCAACGGATGAGGAAAAGCGTCTGAATCATCTTCACCCGTTCCCTTTTCCAAACACGCAAAATCCTTCTTGATTAGAATTCGAAGATGTTTTTGATCTTCAATTAATTGCAAGGCTTCGATGCCTATTTGTTCGGAATTTGTCCATTTTCCTGCTACGGATTTTGGTACAAAAAACTGAGAGAAGATTATCGTCAACGGTTGCGTTGATTTTTTCAGATTCTGCATCTGTTACCAACGCATAAATCATCTGCTCCATTGCAAACCCGAATTCAACGGTTTCTTCCACCGAACCGTTTTTCCTAAATTGAGCGATTTCACTTTGAGTTAAACGTAGGCGAACGGAATTTCCCCGAATACGCAGTTTCGTATAAATCAATAATACTTTCAAAAAAATTCATTTCAGTGATTTAAGTCACCGCCAAGTATATTTATAAAGTTTACATTTTAATAATGATTCTTAGGAGGATTTATTTTTATGCAAGAAATTAATACAAAAACGATCCGCGAAATCGCTCTCGAATTTCCGCAAACGACCCGCGTATTTGAGGAATTTAAGATTGATTACTGTTGCGGCGGAAGGAAGTCGTTAGAAGAAGCGTGCCGGACGATCGGAATTGACGCAAAACTCGTCGATCAAAAAATTACAGACGCGATAAACGGCATTGAAGAAAATGAGAAAACCGATTTTCCGGAACACAAGAAAACTTCGGAGTTGGCGGATTATATCATCGCCAAACACCACGTGTTTACAGCAAACGAGATCGAACGTCTTACGCCGCTGATGGGTAAAGTATGCGGAAAACATGGCCCGCAGCACACCGAACTATTTGAAATTCAAAAAGCATTTCGTGCACTCTGTGACGAATTGATCCCGCACATGAGAAAAGAAGAAAAGGTGCTTTTTCCTTATATCAAGGTCTTGGCAGCAGTTGTTTCGACAAACATTCCGGTTGCCGAACCTCATTTTGGAACGGTCAAAAATCCGGTGCGCATGATGATGACCGAACACGATTCGGCGGGTGATCTTTTGCGGGAAATGCGGCAACTTTCAAATGACTATACCCTTCCCCAAGGGGCTTGTCCGAGTTATACAGGACTATTTTTTGGTCTCGAAGAACTCGAAAAGGATCTCCATCGCCATATTCATCTTGAAAATAATGTATTGTTTCCTCAAGCGATCGAGCTTGAGCAAAAGGTTTTAGGTGACGATGGTACGAATTCTTCGGAAGATTTTGCCTGCCAAACGTCCTGCGGTTAATTTTTGAACCGTTTGAGAATAGAATGAATAGATGATGTATAAGATTCTGTAGATCGCGATCCCGTTTTCATCTGGTTTGGACTGATTGGCGGTATTCCTTTCATGGAGGCTCCGCACAAATTTCAGGCTCCGGGGATAACGCTGGTTCTTGGACTCGGAATCGGCAAGCTTGTATTTTTTACTCTGAACAAGGTTGAAAATTGTGTTTGCAATTCTCCTGCTTTTCTCTTAGAGAGAACCAAAGTCAAACAATGATTCTTCTTCAAAATCGGGTTCTTCATCGAGCGGCGCACTGTCCTTAAATCCGAGGTATTCAAAATCGGAAGGAGTCGTGATAATTATAAACGGGTCTCCTTCCTCGTTGGCGAGTAAAAAAGCCGTATCGACGATGATACCTTTTCGATAGCTAAACGGAAATTTATATATGTCTCCGCCTTTTAGCAGTTTTTTCAGATCAGCTAAATTTTCGATATCATCCAACAAATAGACGGATTTTACCTGATGAGAAAGATAATCTTCGGCGGTCGCCTTTTCGCTGACGTCTATCGGAGTGTCAAAAGAAGACTCCACTTCTTGGATCGCTTCGCCATCGCTTGTGATCGGAATAAGCGCTGATTTTTCTACAAATTCTCCGTCTTGATTTCGTATGGCAAATGCGATCCCGCCTTTTCCAAAAAGAGTTTGTCCGTCGTTTGCGATCGAAACGATCTCGCACAAATTTCCATCTTCATCAAAAGCTTCAATTCTCGTATCACCATAGATCTTTGATCGGTCGATCCTTGTGATGGCGGCCGTAAATACCTTCTTCTGTTTCGGAAATGAAAATGAAAGTTTTCTTGTCATGTTAGCGGGTGTCTGAATTTTATAAATGACATTGTAACCAATTAACCGAAAAGTTGAAAAATGGAAATCGACGGAAAATAAACCTTTATGTTGGGTAGGATGTTCGGAAACGCAACAGGCTGAACTCCAAGAAAAAGGAATAGTGATCGGAGGGTGATCTATTCCTTTTCTCAATTTTAAAACGAAATCCTCACAAAAACTGGCGTTCCAAAAATTGCTTGACATCGCGGCTTTACTATTTAAATCTATCTGAAATGCCGATCAATTTAGCAAACAAAAAGAAGCGCGATGCACAGGTTTCGCTTGAGAGTGTAAGACTCAAGCGCGAAGTAAAATATATAGACGAAGCCGGAAAACTCACTGAGAATGTGCGTTTTCTAAAATCCACCCTTGATCATTCCACCGAAACGCTGCTCAAGAACCGTTCGCTTGAAAAACTGGCAGATGAGCTCATTAAAGGCGACCCGGAAATCGATATCGAGAAATTCGGCAAATATTTATCCGAGACAAGCCGCGTTTATGCCCACGATAATAAGATCGTTTATCACGTCAAAGAAGTTGAAGTTGTAACAGATCCCGATGGCAGCGAAAAGACGCGGCGCACGCGGGAAGTAAAACTTTCAAATACAAATACGGAAACGCCAATTCCATGGTCGGGGGTTTTGATCCCTAAAGAACAGGCGATACGTAAATTTGTTTTTTCTTCCACTAAGCAAATTCTGCATACAAACGGTTTGACCTGGGATTTCCTTTTTGAGATAGCAAATGAGCTGCACAAGAAAAAATCAATAATGGTAGTAGGGGCCGGCGCGAAAGGAAATCAACCGCTCATATTTCATCGCGGAGGGAAACCGTATCGCGGTTTTTTGGAAGGACGCATTAAAGATAAGACTTATGTATTGCTGCTTCACCTTTCGAATATGGAACTAAGGGCGCCGGAAACGAATGAAGCGTAGAACAGACTGTTAGTCTGTTTAAGTCCGCGGCCAATATGCATCACGGCGCCAAACAGGCTAACAGCCTGTTTTACGAGTATGGAATACAAACAATTTTATCGTCGAAAACTTCCTCATATCCATTCGCCCGGCTCGGTTTTGTTTGTTACTTTTCGCCTTGCAGGTTCTATTCCCAGGGCTGTACTGGAAAAATGGAAACGGGAAAAAATTTGGCTCGAAAATGAGAAAAAGCGAATTGCGAATCTTTCGGAAAGTGAAAAGATCACGAGCGCTCAAAAGGAGGATTTCCGAGACTTTCATCGACGATGGTTTCGAAGATTTGAAGATGTTTTGCATCAAGAACAATCGAAAATTGTTTGGCTGAAAAATGAAAAGGTAGCGGATTTAGTTGCGGACAGTTTAAAATATCGCGATGGGGATTCTTATCATTTGAAGGCGTTTTGTATTATGTCTAATCACGTTCATGTTGTTTTCAAACCACTTCTTGACGCACAATCACTCCAAGAAATAAAAGACTCAAACCCGCTGAAATATGAGAGTTCGGCACCTACGCTTGGGGAGATAATGCAGTCTTTGAAGGGCTTTACAGCTCATAAGGCAAATAGAATTCTGAATCGCACCGGGAAGTTTTGGGAAGTAGAAAGTTACGATCACGAAGTTAGAAATGAAGAAGAACTAGGCCGGATCGTCAAATATGTATTGAATAATCCAGTCAAGGCAGGGTTAGTCAAGAATTGGCGCGATTGGAAGTGGAACTGGCTCCGAGAATCGTAAAACAGGCTGTTAGTCTGTTTTACACGCCGGTGTGTCTGTGGTTGCGGAAAAACAAACAGGCTAACAGCCTGTTACGCGCTAAAGCCCTATACTAAATGAATCTTACGTACGATAAAAATAAGCTAAACAAGAAACAGGGCCAGTATTTTACCGGCCCGGCGAATGCGCTCGAAGATTTAACGCTTCATGCGCGTGCTCAAGATTACAAACGCAGAATTTCCGGATTGATGTATCCGATGGAGCCTGCTTTCATCGACGAGAAAATTCCAAATCTCGAGGGCTACGCCGTGACGCGAAAAATGGACGGTGAATTTTCGCTGCTGTTTTACGATGGGAAAGAAACGATATCCGTAAACCCCGGCGGAACGATGCGGGCAGGATTACCCGCACTCGCCGAACTCACAAAACACCTGAAGGACGGCAAGACCAAGAGCGGGGTCTTCGCAGCCGAGCTTCATATTAAAACAGAGAAACGCGAGCGTATTCACGATGTTTTGAGAATAATCCGCAACCCAAAATCCCAGCAAGACCTAAACAAGCTGCAGTTTTCATTGTTCGATATTTTAGAGCTCGATAACGAGGAGTTTACGGAAAGCGTTAAAACTTTGAACAAGCTTGATGATCTGATTCAAGACGGCAACCTAGTGGCGGTAGTCGAATATGAGACGACCGATAACCGAAACGATATCAAAAACGCCTTTGAAAAATGGGTAACCGTGGGCGGCTCGGAAGGTATCGTAGTAAGAAATGAGCAAACGGGGTGGTTTAAGATCAAACCATTCCACACGATCGATGTTGTGGTTTTAGGTTTTAGCGATTCCCCGGGTGAGAGACGCGGAATGCTTCACGATCTTTTTGTCGGATTGGTTAGAAAAGACGGCACGTTTCACACAATGGCGAAAATCGGCGGCGGTTTCTCGGATGAAGACCGGACGGAGCTTCTCAAAAGACTCAAGAAATCGGTCGTTGCTTCGGATTATATTGAAGTTAATTCATCGCATCTTGCTTATGAGATGGTCAAACCGGAAATTGTCGTGGAAATGAAATGCCTCGATATGATCTCGGAAAACAGCCGCGGAGGTGAGATCAATCGAATGGTTTTATCATGGAATGAAGATGAGCAAAATTATTCCGCGGTAAGACGAATGCCGCTGGTGAGTATAATTTCGCCGCAGTTTCAGCGGATCCGCGATGATAAATCCGTCAACGAAACAGAAACATCGGTCAAACAAGTGGCTGCATTTGTAGATATTCCCGATATCGGCAAGAAGGTAGCCGATCTCGAGCTTCCGCAATCCGATTTGCTAAAACGCGAAGTGATGACAAAGACTCTCGGCGATAAACTGATGGTCCGTAAGCTTCTTTTGTGGAAAACTAATAAAGAGGTCACGGAAGAATTCCCGGCTTATATCGTGTATTACACGGATTTCAGCACCGGGCGAAAAGAGCCTATGACAAATAACCTTATTCCCGCGAATACAAAGAAAGAAGCCGAAGCGAAATACAAAGAAACCTTTGAGGAAGCTTACAAGCAAGGCTGGGAGATTCAATGATTGAAGATCCGATCTTAACTGATCCGCATTTAAAATGGATCGCAAAAGAATGGGAGGAAAACGCCGAGCGCCTTGCAACTTGGGGAATTAAGCACCTTGTAAACCGTTTTGATGTGTGGGGACAATATTCGCTTAAGACCGATGGGATCGGACAAAAAATCGGTGCCGTCACGCTTCCGGTTGTTGATCTTCGTGGAAAAGGCGATCACGTTACGCACAATAAGCTCACCCGCCATTTCAAGGGAAAAAAACCAAATGATCTAATCGGTCTGCATTGTACGTCAGCCGAGGAAACATGCCGCTGGTTTGCAGTAGATGTCGATGTGCATGAGAAGCAAGAGACATCGTATCTGGCTGATCTCAATTTTGAATCCCTAAAACACTGGCATGCAAAACTCCGCGCACAGATGCTCGATCCGTGCATCATCGATACAAACGGCATGGGGAGTTTTCATATGTGGGTTTTGCTAAACGAGCCGTATCCGCTGAAGGATGTGTTTGAATTTCTGAGTGAAACCTGTGCTGATTATTGGGAGCTTGGCTTAACGCGGAAACCTGAGTATTTTCCGAGCTCGCCAAAGCTGGATGGTTTGGGTAAGTGGCTTAGATTGCCCGGTAGGCATCACACATTTCCGCATTTTTCGCGCGTTTGGACTGATGAAGATGGCGAAGGCGCATGGCTTGAAGGGGTAAATGCTATCGAATATCTGATGACAGTTCGTCCGATGCCGCTTCCAACGGCGAAGAAAGCTAAAGCGAGAAAACCCCGAAAAAAAGAACCTGACCGAAGGAAAACGATCTGTGTAGATTTTGATGGAGTGATCGCAAAATACGATGGCTTTAAGGGTGTCGATAACTTTGGCGATCCCGTTCCCGGTGCTAAAGAATTTGTCGATAAACTTAACGAATATTTCGATGTGATAATTTATACGGCGCGTTTCAGCAATGAGCGAATAGAAAGCGATGATGACGTTTATCGTCTAAAAAATCTTATCGGTGAATGGCTTGATGAAAACGAATTTAAGTACGCGGATGTTTTTGACGGAGTAGGAAAACCGCTCGCTTATGCATATATCGACGATCATGCGATCAATTGCAAGCCGTTAATAAATGCGGCAGCTTTTGAGGAAACGATCGATCGGATAGAAACGCTGTTAGGAAAAAAGTAGAGT
>JBGTGX010000057.1:0-2464 GCA_041746475.1 Pyrinomonadaceae bacterium
GCACTCCCGAAACCAGATCATCAGGTTTAACCAATCAAATTGTTGTAGTTCCGACGAAAGAACAATCGCTTGTAAAGAAAACCGCATCCGTAGAATCTACGCGTGTAGACCGATCAAGCGCAGGCAATAGATATAGTGCTGTGCGAAAGTCGATGATGATGCAGTCAATTCGCACAAAATTGGGAATTCGCTATGGCTATGGTACACAGGGACCCTCGAGCTACGATTGTTCCGGATTTATCTGGAAGGTGTTTCAAGAAGCCGGGCTCGACTTCGACCGTACGAGCGCCCGAAACTATTGGCAAACATTCGAACCTGTCAATGGTCAGGATCGATTTGAATTCGGCACTTTGGTATTTCTTAATCGTCTCGGTCACATTGGAATTGTTGCGGATGAAAATGGTTTCTACCACGCTTCGACCAGCCAAGGCGTAATATACTCGACATTTGACGGTTATTGGTCAGACCGCATTGTAGGATTTAGACGCGTGCCGTTAAATCAGTTCATTCCACAATTAGAATCGGATCAATAAGATACAGCGAAACGCCAAACGGAAAAACCCGTCGAATTTCGGCACTTTTTTTCGTTTGGCGTTTATTTTTGCGATGGCGGCATCAACGCAATAAAAGCATTTGCGAGGCGATCACGCCAGCTTGTCCAATTGTGTCCTGTTTCGCCTTCGATATATTTAACCGGAAACCCTTTGCTGCGAAGCATAACGTTGACTATTCTGGTATCTTCAACGCCCTCAAAAGTTCCATCATCGAAATAAAAATTAAACTTTTCATCGCCTTTCAGTTTTTCCAATTCTTTAACGGCTTTTTCATTTTCAACCCAAAAAGAACTCGATTGTCCGCCGATATTTGCGAACTTGTCGGGATGTTTCATGCCCGTCCAAATGCTCGTAACTCCGCCTAGAGAAGCACCGAGCAAAGCCCGATTTTCTCGCCCTGTTTTTATCGTCGTAAAATATTTTGCGTCAACCGCCGGAA
This sequence comes from Pyrinomonadaceae bacterium, assembly GCA_041746475.1. Lineage (GTDB taxonomy): Bacteria > Acidobacteriota > Blastocatellia > Pyrinomonadales > Pyrinomonadaceae > Aridibacter. Next base: position 994 of record JBGTGX010000057.1, read on the forward strand.
TGACCTCGTTCGCAATATAATCGGCAAAATTATCGCTTGCAAAATACTCCTTCATACGATCAACCGGATCGGTAAAGACAAGCATAAACGGTTCAACCTTTTTCGCCGCGATCAAATTTTCCAAAACCTCAATCGCTTTTGCACGTTTCATATATTCGCTTCCGTCGAACAAATAAAGCACGGGTAATTTCGGAGCAATCCCGCGTTTAAAATATTCGGACGGAACATAAATTTTAACCGTCCGCTTGCCGTATTTTTTGCTTTCAATTTCGAGTTCGGAAATCTTTGGTTTGAGAGGGGATTCGCCCAGTTCCTTGTCCCATGTCGTCGGTTTATATTCGGGCATTTCCAAAACCGAATTCTCCCCGCCGACACCGTTGTTTAGAATGTTTACATTGAGCGGATCGGTCATCCATTTCCCGTCAACCACCAATTTATATTCCACACGTGCCGATTTTTTGAGATCCATTTCATGAACAAAAAAATCGTCCTCGATCTCCTGTAGCTGAATCCTCGGTGCCCAATTCGAAAAATCGCCCGCAAGAATTACACTATTTGCTTTTCCAGTGTAGTAAAAATATGCCTTGTCACCGGAAATATAAGGCGACGCTTTCGAATTCGCTATTCTTCTACGTAGATCGAAAGGGTATTCTTTCTTTTTAATTTCGCTCGCCGATCGTAAAATTACACGTTCAAAAGATGTCGAACCGTCCGGAGTTTGATAACCAACCACTGCGATTTCGTCTCTTTCCGGCATTTTGATCTCAGCCGCAAATTCTCCTTTTTCATTGACTTCGCCAAGTTTCGTTTTGCCCCTGAACGTATACGCCGCCTTTGAGCCGGGAGGTATTTTGCGTTCATATTTGAAGGTTTCACCGGGCTTCAGAGCCAAACTGACAACTTCATCCATCCCGACAAAATCGCTGATCTTCGGCGGAATTCCGTTATTGACATAGCGTTCATAAACAACATCGGGCGTGTCGAGATTCCTGCCTACCTGCAAATTGACGGCGAGGCGAATAAATTGTGCCATTGACCAGGCGAGGGGAGTTGCCGAGCCGGTGCCTTCGCCAAATTGCAGGTTCGGCGAAAACTGCGAATCGGCTTCGGGACCTTCTTTTTTGTCCCAAACCTGTTCGGGAATCATCAAACCGTTGTTGGCAAATTTCTGCATTGAATCGAGTCGAGATTTTGGTAATTCAAGATTCGAGCTTGAAGATTCAAGACTTGATTTTGAATCTTGTTTTGGTAGATTTTTTATAGAATCTATATTTATTTCGGTTGCAAGTTTTCCTTGAGATTGAGTTAATTCTGCTACTCCATTTTTCAAAACATATCTTCGATAAACAACATCGGGCGTGTCGAGATTTCTGCCTGCCTGCAAATTGACGGCGAGGCGGATGAATTGCGCCATTGACCACGCGAGCGGAGTTGCCGAGCCTGTGCCTTCGCCGAATTTTAGTTCGGGAAC
>JBGTGX010000058.1:0-26385 GCA_041746475.1 Pyrinomonadaceae bacterium
GCCCTCTTTCTGACATCCGCAGGATTGGGAATCGTTCAGGCTGCGAGCCTTGGTGAAACCAAATTCAGGGACGAACCGCATCCGCTAACACAGCTTTTACGCAACAGTTCCCCCGCAACTTGAGCCGGAGCCGGCCGTGCATCCAAAACAATGGGCGTTGGTCATGATCTCTCGATCAATAAACGTCTCAGGTGAAAAATCATATATCGTCTGCCCAACCCTTTCAGCTACCGGAATATCTAGCATTTGATTAAAATCGCAATCGTATAAATTACCGAGCCAATCAACGCTCAATGTATTGCGGCACATCAAGCTCTCAACCGTCGTTGGATTAAACGAATTGACGAGTTTTTGCATATAAGACCGTTCATTACCGGAACGGCGAAGCCAATCCAAATATCTCGCGATCGGCATATTTGTAATTGTGTATAAATTGTCGAAAACGATCTCATATCGTTGTTTCAATTCCCGCTTGAAATCCTCCTCGATTGCACTTTGTTCAGGAGGCAAAAATGCTCCAACGGGATTATATACAAGATTTAATGTCAAACCACTTTTTCCATTTCCATAACGGACCGCGTTTAGTTTTTTCAAGGCTTCTATCGATTTCTCAAAAACTCCGACTCCGCGTTGGGCGTCCGTTGGCTTCTGCATAAAGTATGGCAAACTGCACACTACTTCCACCCTATTTGCGGCAAAGAATTCGGCCAAATCTTCGTTTCCTGATTCAAACATCACGGTCAGATTATGTCTAACCATAATTTTCGCATTAGTATTTCTCGCTTCCGTTATGAAATAGCGAAAGTCCGGGATCAATTCGGGAGCACCGCCGGTGATATCAAGAGTTGGGATTTCGTATCTACTTAGAACTGCCAAGCACGCATCAATTGTTTTGCGCTCCATAATTTCCGTACGCGTTGGCGACGCGTCGACGTGACAATGTTTACAGGCCTGATTGCAAAGTTTGCCGACGTTAACTTGAAGTATTTCGACTTCAGTTGTGCGCAGATCCAAATTATTTTGTATCAACGTGTTCTCAAACGAAACGGGTACAATGGGAAAAGAGGACCTGCCGTCGCGTCTTGTGATTTGTATTTGTGCTGTTGTTGTCATTTTGGCTATCAGAAAATTTCACATTGAAATCTTCTCGTGCACGTTATGCGATTGAATCCCGTGAATCAGACTCGCGCCTCCGCGAATTGCTGAAGCCAGATGCATCGCTTCGGTCATTTGTTCCATATTCGAGCCATTTTCCATCGAACTTTGAGTATAAGCATCTATGCAATACGGGCACTGAATCGTGACGGAAACCGCCAAGCCGATCAATGCCTTTTCACGCTTTGATAGTGCGCCTTCTTCCTGGCACGCTTTGTACCAAGCCATAAATTTCTCAAACAATTCGGGCGAATTCTTGCCGACTTCGCCGAAGCGTTCTAAATCATTTTCTTCGTAATAGCTCATATGTTCAGTTTTAGAATTTTAAATAAAAACTTTTCGATCTGCCTTTAACACAGCGGACGCAAAGTTAGCAGAGGAAATTATTAAAAAAAAAATCTCTGCGTTCTCCGCGTTCTCTGCGTTAAAATTCTTTAACAGCAATCGCCATCAATTCCACAATTTTCGCCGATTTGCGTTACATTATATTCTAAACCTTTTGTTTCTCGCGGATGTCTTCTCGCGGTTCGTTTGCAATCAAAATCGGCTGCGTTTTCGAGCGTGATGTCTTCGATCGGTTCGATCAATTCGATCTGCGATGCGTAAGGCTCTTTGCCGTAAATTTTGAAAGTCTTATCGCAAACCGCCATTCTAGCCCCGCGCTCTAACATATGACCGTCATCGTCAAGAACTTTTTTCCACGGCCCTTTGTAAATTACGGCCTGGTTGCGTTCTAGACACGTCCCTGGTTTGCCTTTGTAAGCGATGATTGTCACTGAGCGAAACTCAATTCCTTCAACGGTTTGCCATGGATTTTCGTCGCGTTTAACGATTTCAATTCCGTAAAAACCTGCCTTTTCAAACGCTTCTATAAGCAAATCTTCACGGAATGCTCCCGAAATGCAGCCGCTCCAAAGTGCCGGATCGTCCTGTAAATGTTGCGGCACATCTTCATCCGCCACAATGTCGGAAATCGCGACTCGTCCGCCGCGTTTGAGGACTCGGAACATCTCTTGAAACATTTGCTCTTTAAATTCAGGATTAACCAAATTCAACACGCAGTTTGATAGGATAACGTCAATTGAATCATCGGCGACGAGCGGCTTTTCAAGCTTTAAGTTCTTAACAAATGACTCGTAATTTGCAAAATCTTGTGTGGAATTAATCGGGTTTTCTTTAAGATATTCGTCGACGAGGTTCAAATCGATTTGTAAGTCCTGAATCTTCCCGTATCGAAATTCGACATTTGCGAAACCAATCTTTTCGGCCAATTCATTTCGATACTTATCAGCCAACGCAAGCATTTCCGTATTCGTGTCAACGCCAATTACAGAACCGCTTTCGCCGACAATTTGCGAAGCAATATAGCATATTTTCCCGCCTCCGGATCCCAGATCCAAAACAGTTTCGCCGGTCCTTACAAAAGCCGATGGATCGCCGCATCCGTAATCCCGCTCGATAATTTCGTCGGGCAAAATCTTCAAGAATTGCGGATCATATTCGACAGGACAACAAAGTGCAGGCTCAACAGCATTTGCCGCTTCGCCATATCTTTCCCGTACGGCAGTTTCTACATCTAGGTCAAAAGGCATAGTTCGTTTATTATCTCCTAAAAGATTGTCACAAAGACCGCTAAAATCCGATTGCGTTTTCGTTTGTTTGCGATTAAAAGGATATGTGCGACCTTGTGATTAACTTATAAATATCAATTTTGATTGACTTTATTCCGAATGAGAAGCGCAATTATCATAATGGTGAAATTTCCTTTACCAGGAGCGGTAAAAACCCGTCTTCAGCCATATCTAACTCCAAAGAAGTGCGCGGAATTGGCAAGATGCTTTCTGCGAGATACGGAAACCAAGGTGAAAAATTCCGATAGCGAAACAATCATCGCATTTTCGCCCGTCGATAAAAAAGAGGAATTGCAGGAGATGCTAAACCACCAACACGTTTTCATTGGACAAATGGGCCAAGATTTGGGCGCGAAAATGTCCAATGCATTTGAATACGGATTCAATGAGGGATTTGACCGACTTGTAATGATCGGTACGGATAGCCCGACATTTCCCGCTCCATATTTAGTCGAGGCTTTTGAGTTGCTATCGGACGCAGATACGGTTTTAGGCGAAACGGAAGACGGTGGATTTTATTTGATCGGACTATCGAAGGCGGCCACCGGAATTTTAAGCGGCGTAGATTGGAGTACTGAGAAGGCATTTGAGCAAACTGCAGGAAATATTAGAGCGGCCGGAATGAGTCTAAAATTACTGCCCATTTGGTACGACGTCGATAATCGAAAAGATTTCGAGCGGCTTAAACAAGAATTGATGATTGCACCCCATCGGGCAACGGAAACCGCAGAATGGCTAAAGAAAATCTAAACTGATAAAATTGCCGCTGCATTCTAGAATCGATCAGTTCAGACTTTTAATACTTAATGTGACCGATAATTTAATTCCAATTGTAATGAAATTCGGCGGCACTTCGGTAGCAGATACCGGGGGCTTTTTGCGCGTCGCAAAGATAGTTTCCGGTCAAAAAGAAGAGCTTCCCATCGTTGTAACTTCTGCGATGGCGAAAGTCACGGATGCTTTATTGAATGCATTTGAGGTCGCAAAAAGAGGAGAATCGGGCGAAGGATTTTCGTCGCTCGGAGAACATTTTGTACGCCATAAGGCAGTCGCCGAGGAGCTACTGGATAAACCGCGATTAGTTGCGTTTCTCGCCGAATTAGATTTGGCGAAAGAGGAATTGTCCGGTTTGTTGCTTCGAGTTGAACGCCGGAGTTTGCCCTTGCAAATGCTAAAGGATGCAATTGTTTCGTACGGCGAACAGCTCTCATCCCGACTCCTTGCAGAAGTCTGCAAAGCAAATGGCTTAAACGCGCGCCAGATTGACGCAAGGCGTGTGATCGTAACCGATGATGAATACGGCTCGGCAAAACCGATCTGGGATGAGACGGAGAAGTTTATCCAGCTTGAATTAAATTCACTTCTAGAAATGCGAGAAATTCCGATCATGGGCGGCTTTATCGCGGCAAATCGGAGCGGCGAAACGACGACTTTGGGGCGCGGCGGTTCGGACTATTCGGCTGCACTTGTCGGAGCCGCTTTGCGTGCGCGGGAAATCCAGATCTGGACAGATGTAACAGGCGTCTTGACGTGCGATCCCCGAATTTGTTCTGATGCCCGCACAATAGATGTTTTGTCTTACAACGAAGCCGCTGAGCTTGCCTATTTCGGTGCGAAAGTCTTGCATCCGAAAACGATCCAGCCCGCCGTTGATTACGGTATTCCGGTCCGGGTCTGTAATTCGTATCATCCGGAAGAAAAGGGCACAATGGTCCTCGCGGAAAGCGGTGTTTCAAGTAATAAAATCAAATCCATCGCTCACAAAACCGGCATTACGATCGTGCGAATATCATCTGCAAGAATGCTCGGAAGTTACGGTTTTATGTCTGCGCTTTTCCAGGTATTTGAACGATTCCAAACCGTTATTGACGTTATCTCAACTTCCGAAGTATCAGTGGCTCTCACGCTCGACAACACCGATTCGCTTGAAAAGATAGTCACCGAACTTGAGCGCTTAGGTGATGTCGAAGTAGAGCATGGTTATGCCGTGATCTGCATCGTCGGTGAAGGTTTGCGCGCTTCTTCAGGACTCGCGTCAAAACTATTTTCGACCATTGACGATATAAATATTTCTCTAATTTCTCACGGAGCTTCGAGCGTCAATTTGACGTTTGTAATTGGAGAAGAAAAGGTAAGCGAAGTCATCAAAAGATTGCACAATTCTTTTTTTTAGAATTTAATATAATTTCATATTATGAAAAGCGTTCCGATTTCAGCAGTAATTCCAGTTTATAACGGTGAGCATTTTATTGGTGAAGCGATTAAAAGTGTTCAAGCTCAGACATTTGCTGTTGATGAAATAATTGTAGTGGACAATAATTGCACCGATAATTCGCGGAAAATTGCCGAAGATTTGGGAGCAAAACTTATACGTGAAAGAAAACAAAGTCCATCCGCCGCCAGAAATAAGGGTATTCAGACCGCTCAAAATCAATGGATTGCTTTTCTTGATTGTGATGATTTATGGGATAAACAAAAGATTGAATACCAGTGGACAGCCCTTGAAAAATATCCGCAATCAAGGATAGTTTCCTGCGATGCTGTTACTTTATTTGACTCAACGGGAGAAAAAACCGATATAGCAAAACCTGATCCTTCGCCTGAATTGGATTTTAACAAAACCATTATTGGCGAGATTTATAGTTTTTCTTCATCTTTTACAGCAGATTTATTTAATTGGTTTTGGTTTACTTCATCGGCTGTCTTAATTCATAAAGAAGTGTTTAAAAAAATAGGGCTGTTTGATGAAACTCTTTTGTATATGGAAGATATGGATTTGTTTTGTCGCGTATTGGCATGTTTTCCGGGTGCAACGGTCAATAAAGGTTTAGTGTTCTATCGCCGTCATAATCATAATATGACATTAAATACCGAAGTCAGTGAAGATTATGATATCAGGTTTATTAACGAATATGTAATTAAATCTCCGGGAAAATATCTGCCCGGAATGAAGGAATATATAATCGAACGCTACAAATCAATATTTGTCAGAAAGGGAAGATACCTCGGTGAAAAAGTAAAAAATTAAAGACGACACCGATTGTAACCGGATGAATTTTTATTTAATATAGTGAGTATATCAAAATTTATAGTCCCGTGACACCGGTAGCTCCGGTAGCTCCACTTTGAGCACTAGCGGCTGATGGAACAGCAATTGAAGTAATCAAAGGTAAAGCATGGGAGCGTTAGAAATTCTGTGTCAATTCAATAACCTATAATGAAGGAAGGAGAATTGATATGACAGAGAAGTTTGATTTTGAAGAAGCGTTGAAGGCTGTCCAATCAGGACAGTCAATGACGGGTAAAGATGGGGTGCTTGGTCCATTGATAAAGCAGCTCACGGAAGCTGCTTTAGAAGCGGAGATAGATTCACATCTTGCAGAAGATGTTCTTCCGAACAGGAAGAACGGCAAATCGCAAAAGACAATAAAAACAAGCGAAGGAAGGATCGAACTTCGGACGCCTCGAGATCGGGCCGGGACGTTTGAGCCGCAGATCGTCAAGAAGCATCAGACAAGTGTTTCGGACGAGATTGAGAGGAAGATACTTTCGATGTACGGGCGTGGATTGAGCTACTCGGATATTCGCGAACATGTCGAAGAGATATACGGGATATCGGTCTCAAACGCAGCGATTTCCACGATCACAGACAAGATCATAGATCGGGTCAAAGAATGGCGTGAGCGTCCGCTTGAGACTTATTATCCGTTTGTCTGGCTGGATGCGATCCACTATAAAGTTCGTACCGGTGGACACTACGAAGCCCGCGCAGTTTACACGGTTCTTGGTTTGAATATAGAGGGCAGGAAAGAGGTTCTGGGACTGTATTTATCGGAGTCAGAAGGAGCAAACTTCTGGCTGAGTGTTCTGACAGATCTACAGAATCGAGGAGTTGAAGACATTCTGATCGCGTCGGTTGACGGGCTGACAGGATTCCCTGAAGCCATCAATGCGATATTTCCGAAGACGGAAGTCCAACTCTGCATTGTACATCAAATACGCAACTCACTAAGGTACGTTGGCTCAAAACACCAGAAGGCGTTTATGGTCGATCTGAAGCGAGTTTACAAGGCTTTAAATAAGGAAGCTGCTGAAACTGCACTCGACGAACTGGAAGAAACGTGGGGCGAGAAATACCCGATCGTGATAACGAGTTGGCGCAGGAAATGGGACAATCTCTCGGTCTATTTCCGCTACCCGGAACCGATCAGAAAAGTGATCTACACGACCAATTCGATCGAGGCTGTTCATCGCCAGTTTCGAAAACTGACCAAGACAAAAGGCGGTTTTCCAAACGATAACAGCCTGCTGAAATTGCTCTACATGGGGATCCAAAATGCCCAAAAGAAATGGACAATGCCGATCCATAACTGGAGTCTCACATTGTCCCAACTGGCGATCTTTTTCGAAGGCAGATTAGACGGAGCAATAGATTTGTGATGAGATGTTTTTCACTGACACCCAATATCGAAGAACGTCCCGTTTAGTAAGCTTGAGATCGAAGTTAACTAACATGGAGGATGTTCATTATGATTCAAAAGAAATTCGTCGGACTTGATGTCCATCGAGATACAATCGCCATCGTCGTAATTGATGAGCAAGGCAATTCCTTAATACAATCTGTCGTTGCAACTGAAGCGGAAATTATTCGTGATTTTTTGCTTGGTTTAAGGGGTGAGGTAAATGTCACGTTTGAGGTCGGCACTCAATCAAACTGGCTCTATCACCAAACTAAATCAATTGTTCATAAAGTTGTTGTTTGTAACCCACGGCATAACAAGTTTCTGATGGTTGGTAATAAGGCTGATCTGATCGACGCTGAAAAGCTGGCTCAACTGCTCCGTCTGGATTCGCTAACAGAAGTTTGGCAACATTCACCTGCACAGTTTCACTTAAAGGAACTCGCCCGAACTCACGAAAATCTGGTTTCTGACTGCGTGAGAGTGATAAACCGCATAAAGGCAATTTACCGATCACAGGGCATTAAGTGTTCAGGTTCAACCGTTTACCACCCAAAAGAACGCGATCTATGGATGGCAAAACTTGAAGAAGCGGGTAAGCGGCATCGGGCTGAAATCCTCTTTGCCGAACTAGACACACTGACCCAACTTAGAAAACAGACAAAATTGGAGATGCTTAGAAAAGCCGGAAAACACAAAGATTACAAACGCCTATGCCAGATACCCGGGCTTGGATTTATCAGCGTTTCATATCTGCTCGCTCATGTTGGTACACCTTTTCGTTTTAAGTCAAAAAGACAGTTTTGGAAGTACTGCGGCTTTGCTGTCAACACTCATTCAAGTGCTGATCATCTGATCATAGATGGAAAACTCATCAAAAGAATCAAGCAGACATCAACCCGTGGTTTGACCAGACATTATTCTCATCGGTTGAAAGCTGTTTTCAAAATGGCAGCACAAAAATCTTCCGGCAGAGAACCATTTTGTGGATACTATGAAAACCTGATCGCCAAAGGTACACGACCTGCTTTGGCGCAGGTTTCGTTGGCGAGAAAAATAGCCGCTACAACCCTTTCCATCTGGAAAAATCAATCAGACTTCGATGAAAAAAGAGTAGCGGCTCAAAGTTAAACAATACGCAACTTATTGAAGCCAAATCGTTTCGGATGAGCTGCCAATAAAGCAAAACTCGCAAGCGTTTGTTCCAGAGTCTCAAAGAATTCTGTGGACTTCAATTTAGTCCCATCTGACACAGTAGTCCTGGAACATTAAAGAACCGGAAATTGTAATAGGCTGTCAAAAAAAGTCTCAGATAGAACCGTCGTTCAAATACCATTCGACAAAAAAGCGAGTGTTAAAAATATCTGAACTCAGGCTTCACAAGCTGTTTATTATATGCCAAAAACGGGGCTGAAAGTTAGAAAAATATCTGGCTGCTCGGCACAATATCAGTCTTTTTACTTGACTTTTTCTTCGATAGAACAGAATTCTGAACAGTCTCTGCGCGTCCAGTTGCGTTTCATCTGACGCCATTTGATTTTCCGCAAATGTCGCCGGATCCAGCCATCGAGGTCTTTCGTGAAACCCTTGACTTCGCTGCCCGAGAAATAGATCATCCATCCCCTGAGCAACGGGTTAAGGTCTTTCGCGATAAACTTCTTCAGGTTCCGCCCCCGACCGCGCCGCATCTTTTCCTTTATCTTTTGCTTAAACCGTTTGATGCTTTCTTTGTCTACTTTTAGCTTCGTGTCCTTGTGGCTTGTGAAACTGTAGCCCAGAAAGCTTCTTTTCCACGGTCTTCCGATGGCACTTTTATCTTTATTGACTTTGAGCTTCAGCTTCTTTTCAATAAAGTCCGTCAGGCTGGTCATTACCCGTTCCGCCGATCTTTGCGTTCCAACATAGATTTGGAAGTCGTCGGCGTAGCGGACAAACCGGTGCCCTCTCGTCTCCAACTCTTTATCCAGTTCGTCCAACACGATATTGGATAAAAGCGGAGACAGCGGGCTTCCCTGAGGAGTGCCTTTCGTGCGCGTTTCTTCTATTCCGTTTGCCATCATTCCTGCCCGCAGATATCTGTCGATCAGGTGAATTACCCGTCGGTCACTTATTCGTTTTCGTAACTTCGCAAGTAACTTCTGGTGGTTTACTTCGTCAAAGAATTTACTCAAGCCCATATCCACGACCCTTCGCTTCCCGCTTCGCACATGGTCTCGCGACAGAGTAACCGCTTGCTTTGCGCTGCGGTTCGGGCGAAATCCATAACTGCTTTCCGAAAAGTCCTTGTCGTACATCGGACTTAGTTTCTGGTGTATTGCCTGCTTGCACGAGACGATCCACTACAGTCGGTATTCCCAGTATCCGTTCTCCGCCCTTTGGCTTCGGAATCGTTACTTTCTTTACCGCCTGCGGCTGATATTCGCCTTCGAGCAGCCTCTCTTTGATATTTAACCAGTGCGCTTTCAGATGGTCTTTCAGTTCTTCGACCGTCAGGCCATCTATTCCTGCCGCTCCTTTATTTCTGACCACCCTTTCATACGCTCTGATCATGTTCTCGCTTTGACGATTTCCTCCATCAGCCCATCCGACTCCTGACTCTTGTTCTTATTGTTCCCCGGACGGTTTGCCGCGCTCATCGATTCCCTCCCGTTTTCCGAACGTTTTCTCCTCGATCAGCCCCGTGCATCTCGACACCGGCTTCTGCCGCTACTTTCCGCTTCGTTAACATTAATCCCATAAGTCTTAACTCCAGGTTCAGTCCTTCATCTCGCGTTTCCGGTTGACTACTATGACCTCTGCTGACTTCTCCGGATTCCGTTTCCGGATTCCGGAGACCTCCCCGGGTAATGTGCCGACACCTTCCCGCTTATACCTGCCGCATTTACATTCCGGATTCCCGTGTAAGATTCGGGCTTTAGAGATATTGGCCTCCTTACCCATCCCGCATGCCTAATATACGGTTCCTGTTCGTCAGGCCAGCGTTTTGCCTTCAGCTTCCTTCAGCCAACATCTCGCGATGCCAACCTTGCCGTTTAGCTAGTACTTCCCCTTACCGGGCGTACAAGGGACTCTCACCCTCAAGTGTCTGCACCCTCTGTCGGGCGCATCAAAAAAAGCCCGTTCGAGAAAATCTCGAACGGGCATAAAGTTAGCTTACCAAAGACCTAGAATATAAATCTAACTCCAAATCGGATCGATCTATTAGTCTGGAAGTTCTCAGGCTGCAAATACCTCGGATCAATATTCGTCGAATTTTGAATCTTCGCGAAGATTGCCGGAGCACCATTCGCTTGAAAACGTCCTTCAGCTAAAGATGTCAGCTGCCCGGAACTCAAGGTATTAGCTTCAGCTTGGGTTACAAGACCATTAGAAACCGATGTCAGGTTGTATGAGGTTCTGTCCGAATTGTTATACAGGTCAGTGACCGTATTTTGATTGAACAGATTTTGAACATCAACTTCACCCACCATCGTGAACCGGTTGTCTCTACCAAACTTGTATCGATGTCTTACAGCGAAGTCAGTCTGTGTAAAGAAGTCAGTTCTTCCAATATCTCCACGCTCTTGCAAATGCACTGAGTCATACCCAGCAACGTTAACAAAGGTTGTTAACGGTGTTCCGCTTTGAGCCGTAAAGAATGTTTGGAATTCTGTCGAGTTATTTTGACCCATTCCAAAACGCTTGTCCCAGTCAAGGCTATAGGCACCAGCGAATTTGAAGGTATGTGGTCTGTCGGTAGCCAAGAGACCTAGTGTTTCACCGCCCGATACACGAGATTCCGTAAACGGAGCATCGAACGAACGAGAAACGTTAGGATCTGTTCGGCCTTCTTCATCGGAGCTTGCCAATCCGGAATAGTTTCCGTACAAGCGGCTCCAAGTGTAGTTCGCATTGAAATAATAATCGTCTGCAAAACGTCTGTTTAGACGAATTTCAACGGCATCATAATTACGAACAGCCGGTGTAGCGATCCAACCATTTGTTTCATAAGCACTCTTCGCCAACCCTAATCCGGGGTTACCGATGATGTAGACTTCACTACCTGTAGCGTTAATGAATCCGATATCTTCTACAGCACGGTCAAGCTTCTTACGTGTATATCGAGCTGCGAACAAGTATTTGCTACTTAATTCACGTTCGAATGTAAACGTAAGTTCTGTTTGACGATATGCTTTGATATCCGGATCGATGCCACCCTCTTGCGAAGGATCAAGCGAAGGATCGTTTGATGGTACACGGTGATCTACCGAACAACGAATCGTGCCGTAAACAGTGCCTGTTTGCGGACAGCTTCCGCCAAAGATCAACGGCGGATTTGCCGTAATTGCGGTTACCGGATCGTACGTATTGAATGGTTTGTTTGCATCAAAGAGTTCGAAGTAGTCGCTTATGAAGATATCTCCACCAAACGAACCGCGGGGAAGATCATACTTAAAGCGATCATAGAACCAACCGAAAAATGCCGAGACCTTTGTCTTGCCATCACCCGTCAAATCATATGCACCACCAATACGCGGAGCAACCTTATCTCCCCAACCAAATTTGATTGCCGAGAAGTCGTTAAAGCTGGGCACTTCTTCATTCTCAATTCGGAAACCCAAATTGAAGGTCAGACGATTTGTCGGCTGCCATTTATCCTGAAAGTAGATACCATTATTGGTACTTCCGGCTTGACCTTGTGTACCGAAACGAATCCATCGTCCCGTACCAATATTTCCTGGTGTCGGGGTAACGTTTCGTCCTGATCGCTGATCAATTGAGTTGGCAGGACCATAATACAATAATAGATAGCCGTTTCTCGGTGCTAATACCGTATTGAAGATCTTATTGTATTGATATCCACCCTTGAATTCATGACGACCGCCAGCATTTACAATGTAGGTGGCGTCGAAATCGTATGTGTCACGAACCGTTGCGTCAAACACTGTAGCTGAATCCCACGGGATACCGTTTGATGTACCAGCTTGACAATTTGCTCCCGGAGGAGGTGCTTGACTCGATGTACTACAAGCGATACGTGAATTTTTGATCGTAATCGGTGAAACATCAGGTATTCCGTATGTTCCCAACTTATTATTCAGGAAATTACGTCCCATTCGCCCGGCAATGATCAGGTTATTGCTGGCTGACCAAACACCCTGAACGGTCGTAATGTTTGAATTTTGACGACCACCACGCTGATCTTGATACTCAACACCAGTCAAATTATTTCCCGAGGGGTATGATCCGTCAAATTGACTCGAAAGCGCTGGAAGCTCGCCGTCAACCTTAATAGGATTCCAAACGTATGTTCCGGAAACACGAACCGAATCAAACGGCTGCGCATCAACACGGCCAAAAGCATAGTAACCCGTTTGGGTGCTTCGATAGGTAAGCGGCGGCAAATTGTTTCTGTAATTAATCGTTCGATCAAAACTAAGAATTTGGGGCGAATAGCTTCCCAAAAACCAAACTCGATCCTTAACAATTGGTCCACTCAACGTAGCTGACGGGAAAAATCCGTTGTCATTGTCTACGCCTTCATATCTCAGATGAACCGGTTGTTGTCCATTCAAAAACAGGACATCGCGGTCAGCAGCTTGCAACTTCGCTACTTGGAAGTTTAAGCCAAACTCGCCTGAGAACTGATTGTTACCACCTCTGGTCACGACGTTGATCACACCGCCGGTTGCTCCACCATATTCAGCTTCAAATCCGGAGGATTTTACTTGAACTTCCTGAATAATCGAGAAAGGAAGGTTGTTGTTTGCATCTAGCGTTCCCGAAAGAGCATTAGTAACTTCGTTACCGTCAACGATGAAGGTGTTCTCAGAACCACTCGCACCATCTACCTGATAACCACCCGATTTTTCTTCAGGTCGGGTAGCCGGAGAAACCTTCAGAAGGCTCGCGAAGTTAGTTCCTTTTGGAAGCCTCTCAGCGAATTCCTTGGTAATATTAGTCTGAATTTTTGTTGACGTGGTATCGATCGTTACATTGTCACCTGCTGTGACATCCACGACCGCACCAACACCCCCAACTGATAAATCCAACATTACCGGTGTAATTTGTCCTAGAACAACCGCAATATTGGTGTATGTCTTTGCGCTAAAACCTGAAGTTGCTTCAGATTTCACATTGTATTTTCCAGGCGGTAGTCGCTGAACCCGTAGGAATCCTTCGTCGTCCGTTGTAAGTGTTCGTTTAAAACCCGCGGTGTCGCCGGCATTTGATACCGTGACAGCCACACCTGGGACAACAGCTCCCGTGCTGTCTCGGGTCGTTATTTCCATAGTTCCGGTAGTTTCTTGTGCGATCGCTGCTGAAGCGAAACACAGAACTGCCAAAAATAAGGAAATAATTTTAATATTCTTGTACATTTTTAACTCCTCTTAAATTTTGAAGGTAAATCTTTGATTGGGTGTTCCTCAAATAGAACACATTTATATCAAATAACAGTTATGTAATAGGCAAATAGTAAGCCATTTACCATAATATCTTGCGAAAACGTACTAACTCCATTATTATGAGGAATTACAAAAGAAAATTGGGAATTCGAATATAGTTAATCGATGGTTATTTGCCTGGTTATTTACATAATTTTGTAGATTATTCAATATTATGGATATTTGGCCGTATCGCATTTATCGGATGAACCATTTATGTCTGAAAGAATATACCGGGATCCGGTTCACAATATAATTAGACTTGAGGCCGGGTGCGCAGACGGGCGGCTGTTGATCGATCTGATCGACACCGTGGAGTTTCAGCGTTTGCGGCGGATTCGGCAGCTCGGGCTTGCATATTTCGCGTACCAGGGAGCTGAGCATTCGAGATTTACTCATTCGCTAGGTGTTCTTCATCTTGCGTCGAGGATCTTAGAGAGACTTCAGACAAAATATGACATTTCGGAATCCGATCGAATTGCGGTCAGAGTTGCCGCACTTTTGCACGATATTGGACACGGAGCGTTTTCTCACGTGATCGAGCCAATACAGGATTTCCATCACGAAGCTTTTTCGGTTGAAGCTATATTGAGCAAAAAAACCGAAGTCGGCTCTCTTTTACGAGCTTTTTCGAAGGAACTCCCGGAAAAGGTCGCCGATATCATTCGGGGTACTTTTCGACCCGCCGCTTTGGCGCAACTAGTGTCTTCGCAATTAGATGCCGACCGTATGGATTATTTACTTCGGGATTCTCTTATGACCGGAGCGAAATATGGGATCTATGACCTCGAATGGATAATAAAGTCGATCGAGATCGACGAGGAAACAGATCGATTCTATGTCGCCGCACGTGGAGTATATGCGGTGGAAGACTATCTTCAGGCCAGGTATTATATGTTTCGGCAGGTTTATTTCCACCGAACACTTCGGGCAGCCGAAGCGATTTTGCAGTCGTTGTTCAAACGAGCAAAAGATCTCGTTCGGGATAACAGAGAAGTTTGGTGTGCTAAAGAAACCGCATTCGAAAAACTACTATCCGGTCAAAAACTCGAACTCTTCGAACATCTGCAGATCGATGATTCCGATGTGCTATTTCATATAAAGCAATGGCAAAAGAGCAATGATCCGGTTTTAGCCGACCTTTCGAACCGCTTTTTGAACCGTAAGTTGTTTAAAGTGTTTGATTTAGACATGCCGGAAAGTGAACGTGCCGATTTCGTTGAGTACGCCGAAAAGCTTGTCTCGAGCTCAGGTTTTGATCCTCAATACTATTTTGCCGTGGACAATGCTGGTGACGTTCCCTACTATTTTTATACAAAGGACGCGAGCAATCCAAAGAATCTAATATATGTCGAGGACGGATTTTCAAATCCGCAGATACGGGAAATTTCGGAAGTCAGTGCCGCCGTGCGCGGTCTTCAGAAAGGGTATCAAATTAATCGGGTGTGTTTTCCACACGAACTGAAGAATGAGATTTCAGCCCGGTATCATCGAGGAAGCGCTAGAAGTGAAACGAAAGCTGTTTAATATTTATTCGCTGATGATTGTTGCGATTCTCTACTTATATCTCGCTGTCATTTCGGTTTACCCTCAAAATATTTCAATAGTCGCACCCGAAGGAAATTCGAAAACTTCAAAAATATCAGAAGTATTGAGTAGAGAATTTTCCAAGAATTTTGTCATGGTTGACGAGACTTTGAGCCGGTCGATTTTTGGTGCGTACAACTTTGACAGGCCTTTCAATCTTTCCACAACGGACGCAGAAAATGTAAGCGCGGCGATCGGCTGTAACTTCCTTGTGCTCATCAATTCCGGTACATATAGGCGGACAAGTTTTGAAAGGGAGAAATACTTCGAATCCTTCGCGACCTTTTTCCTGGTCAGCGCGAGGTCGGGGCGCTTGATTTTTTGGAAGCTCTCGAAATTTGAAGAAGATTCCGAGGAATTGTCAGAAGCAAAGTTATTCAGCTCACTTGGAGCGACTTCCAACGAATTAGCAACGAGCATCACTGCGTTTGATCTCAAAGAAATTTCCGAACAGGAAGTAAAAATCGAAGAACTCTCCGAAGCAGAAAATAACAGGACGAAAAATTTTCGGCCGCCGATGCCTTACAGGCGATTGAAGCCCGAATACACGGCAGCGGCAAATCTTTACAAGGTATTGGCGACGGTAGATGTGGCGGTTGATATTGATGCAAACGGGAATGTATTGAAAACTGAAGTTTTGCGGTGGGCGGGCTATGGACTCGATGAATCGGTCATCGAAGTCGTAAAAAAAATGCAATGGCGTCCGGCAGATCGCGATGGGAAACCTTTGGCGATGCGCATTTTATTAAGATATAATTTTGAAAATATAGAAACTGACGATTAGTTTTCCGCTTGACGCCAAAATGAAATATATTCGTGCTGCATTTAGAATGTCTGTGTTTTTAGCGTCGTCGTTTTGTCTTTATTTTATATGGTTTACGGGAAATCTCTTTATTCCGAATAAGATCTATTGGCGCCAGATAATCTTTCGTCGGTGGGCTCAATGGTTTACAGCGCTTTCGCGAATTAACATCGAGATCATCGGTGATGCTCCAAAGCCTCCGTTTTTCTTGGTTTCCAACCACTTAAGCTATACGGATATTCCCGTCTTGCGTGCGATCACCGAAGGTGTATTTGTCGCGAAAGGTGATATCGAAGCATGGTTTTTCGCTGGCCGTGTGGTTCGCGATATGGGAAACATATTTATCAACCGCGAAAATCGAAGAGACATTCCTGTCGCAGGAGCAAAGATCCTTAAAAAATTGGAAGATGGCGAAGGCGTAATAATCTTTCCGGAAGGTACCAGCTCTAAGGGCGAAGAAGTTCTGCCCTTTAATTCTTCATTTTTTGAGTTTGCAGCTAAAACCGATTTGCCGATTCACTATGCATCGATCACTTATCGTACGTATAATTCAAATACTAAAGCCAGCGAAGCGATCTGTTGGTGGGATGATACTAGTTTTATTGTGCATTTATGGCGATTTTTCCAACTCCCCGAAAGCATCGCGATAATAAATTTCGGTTTTGAATCGGTTGTGAAATCGAATCGCAAAGAGCTCGCAAATGAACTATGGAATCGCGTAAACGAGAAATTTATTCCTATCGTCTAGGTGTGAAACTATTTTTCGAGACGATCCGTAATTATTAGAGTTAAAAATACAAACAAATCCCGATCTTTAGGAGAATAGAATGAGAATTTCCAGCTATCGAGTTATCACTTTGCTTGTAGCCATTTTGTCGTTGGCTGCGTTTGCAACTGCCCAAAATAAGGGCTTTGAAATTAGCAACATGGACACGTCCGCAGAGGCCTGTACCGATTTTTTCCAGTTTGCAAATGGAAGCTGGGTTAAGAATACCGAGATTCCTGCCTCACAATCGCGCTGGGGAAGTTTTAATGTTCTTGCGGAAAATAATCGGGAACTCCTGCGCGGAATTCTGGAAAAGGCCTCGAAAGACCCGGGTGCAAAGGGCACGGATTCCCAGTTGATCGGAGATTTTTATTACTCATGCATGGACGAAGCCGCGATTGAAGCTGCGGATGCTAAACCAATAATTCCAATCCTAAATGAAATTTCGAAATTGAAAACAAGTAACGATGTTGC
This sequence comes from Pyrinomonadaceae bacterium, assembly GCA_041746475.1. GTDB lineage: Bacteria > Acidobacteriota > Blastocatellia > Pyrinomonadales > Pyrinomonadaceae > Aridibacter. The sequence goes on from JBGTGX010000058.1 coordinate 17,301, forward strand.
GAATCAAATTGCGAAACTGCACAACGTCGGTATCCCGGCAATATTTCGTTTTGGCGGAGGCACCGATCTAAAGGACAGCACCCGATATATTGCCAATTCCGGTCAAGGCGGCTTGAGCATGCCGGATAGGGATTATTACATTAACGGTAGCGAGAAATCCCAGGAAACCCGCGAGAAATTTCGTGAATATATGCGTCATATGTTTGAGCTTCTCGGCGATGATCCGCAAACGGCAAGAGACAACGCTCATTCGGTAATGCGTATTCAGGTAATGCTGGCGTACGCGTCGCTTCCACGAACCGACCTCAGAAATCCCGATAATCGCTATTCCAAAGTAAGCGTCGATGAAGCGGAAAAACTGACGCCAAATTTCTCATGGAAGGATTATATGTCTGCCCGCGGCGTAAAAAGTGCCTCCGATTTTAATATCGGACAACCAAAATATTTTGAATCGGTCAATAAAATGCTGGAAAACGTTTCCGTTCGGGAATGGAAAACCTATCTTCGATGGATGGTTATTGACTCAGCGGCTCCGGCGCTTTCGAAGAGATTTGTCGATGCACATTTCGACTTTTATAACCGGCACTTGCAAGGAACCAAAGAACAACAGGAACGTTGGAAAGTTTGTGTCCGCGCAACGGATGGTTCGATCGGCGAAGCATTGGGGCAGGAATACGTGAAAACTGCGTTTAAACCCGATGCCAAGAAACGCATGGACGAATTGATCGACAATCTTCTCCTCGCTTTCCGCGAGCGTCTCAATAAGCTTGATTGGATGACCGACGAGACAAAGAGCCGGGCGCTTGCAAAGCTGCTTACCTTTAAGCGAAAAATAGGTTATCCCGACACCCTTCGCGGTTATAAGGGGCTGACAATTGATCGCGAATCATACGCGTTAAACTCACTCAGAACTGATCAACTTCAAATCAAACGAAACATTGACGATATCGGAAACGAAGTCGATCGCACGCGTTGGGGAATGACGCCGCCGACCGTAAATGCTTATTACAATCCTCCGCTAAACGAAATCGTTTTCCCGGCTGGGATCCTGCAGCCGCCATTTTTCAATCCCGAGGCAGACGATGCGATCAATTACGGCGGCATCGGCGGCGTTATTGGTCACGAAATTTCGCATGGATTTGACGATCAGGGAAGCCGTTTTGATGCTGATGGTAATTTGAAAATGTGGTGGACCGAAGACGACCGGAAGAAGTTTGAGGATCGTGCAGCCTGTGTTGTCAAACAATTCGATGAGTATGAAGTTCAGCCGAAACTGTTTATGAATGGAAAGCTTACACTTGGCGAGAACATCGGTGACTTTGCGGGTTTAACTGTTGCTTATGATGCGTTTATGAAATCTTTGGAAGGAAAATCCAAGCCGTCCGAAATCGATGGTTTCACACCGGAACAGAGATTTTTCCTCGGCTGGGCGCAGGTCTGGGCAACAAAATCGCGTGAAGAAACTGAGAGACTTCAGGTTACTACGGATTCCCATGCACTCGCACGATGGCGAGTAAACGGGCCGATGTCAAACATGCCGCAATTTGCCGAAGCCTTTGGATGTAAAAAGGGCTCGAAAATGGTTCGTGACGACATGTGTGTGATCTGGTAGGCACTTTTAACTCCGGGAAGAGGCTGTCGGAAAAGTCGATTTCGGTGCTGAAGGCGCATTGAGAAACTAGCCAGAGGCGAAACCTCTGGAATCCCAGAAGACGTTCTGTGCGTTGAAGGTGCGCCAGAAACACCCGTCTTTTCGCACCTTCAGCGCGAGCGCATGTTGCGTGCACCAACCAGACGTTCCATGTCTGGCTTCTTTCGATTTGCTACGCGGCAAAAAATCGACTTTTTGGACACCCATTTTTTTGCGCGCATTGCATCAAAGTCTAAGATCTGGCCCATCCATATAACCGTCGATTCTCCCTACATCAGGATTAGTTTTCCACTTTCTTTTTCATCGTCGTACCTTTATTAAATGGAAGGTTTTCCGCAAAGCCGATAAACGTTTCGCCGGACGCTCCCCCTCCGCCAAGTGTGACGAGTTTATTATCCTTTAGAATATATAAAGGAACCGCACAAGTGGCCCCCTGTGAAATTTCTTTGCCGGACTCGTCAATAAAAGAAAACTCCATTGGCGTCTCACCCGACTGGCAACTACTTACTAGTCCGGCTCTCATCTCGTCCTTTGCAGCGGATTCGTCGCCAAAGACAGTCATCAAATAGATGATCGTCTGTGTTTTCGATTCGTTTTCGTAAATCCCTACAAAATTCGTTTCTGTTCCCCAGACATTTCCTTTTGGCGGATATCGGTTTGCCAGTTTGAAATCCTTTACGACGTCAGGCAAATCTTCCTGGGAATCGGCGGGAAACAGATTTCGATAGGCGAAAAACCCCAAAACCCCGGCGACGAGAATCGCAATTATAAAGAATCCGCCGCAGCCGAGCAGTAAACCTTTCCTGCTTTTCTTGGTTGGAGTTTCTTCGAGCGAAATATTTTTAGGTGCGATTTTGCCAACGTCCGGATAATAATCACGAAGTTTTTGCCAGGTTTTATCGCCGTGTTGAATTGCCAAATCATCCGGCAAAAGATCGCCCGTTTCGAGCATATCCAGAACTTTGGACTCTTCGAAAGGTCCAAGCTGCTCATCATTTTTTAGTATATATATTTTCATTTTTTCTAGGATTTATTCTCATTGTTTTACCTGTTTATCTCTTAAACTACTTTTTCATTACGCGAAATTGGTCATGGTTAATCTGCTTTCAGAACAACACAGTGATCCAAGCGCGGAGAGATTTCCGGAACTATGAAATCGTTTTGAAAACCCTGAACCGTAACCATTTTGTCTTCCTTAAGCGCTTTCATTTGACCCACATCGTCGTCGTCGAAATAGCAGCTAACCCCATGCCCGATCCCGGGCGCAAAAAGCGTAACCCAGGGCTGTGTCGTGCCTTGCTTTTCCAGGACTAGTAAGGTCACACGACCGGTAACCGCAATGTTCTTGCTTGCATATTTCTCCAGTTCTTTATCCGTCACGCCTTCTTTTGTGAACTCCTTGTCCATTTCTTCAGCCGTCATATTAAAATCTGCTTTTTCGACTTTCGTGCTGTTTTTATCCTCTGTCTCGGTCCTTTCCCCATTATTTTCGCTCTCGGAATTTGCTGTTTCCACAGATTTGCCTAAATTCGTTGATTCGACCTCTGGCGTGGATGATGTAAAAGATTTGCAGCCAAAAGTGATCATAAAGACAACCCCTATTGCGACTGGTGCAAAAAACAAGCTTCTCATTTTTGATTTCATAATTTTTTTCCTTCTTACGGTTTTTTGAGCATCGTTGCCAGGCCTATACCACTTAATTTCATGTAAATTCAACATCACCGGTCGCTGCAAACAATGTCACTGCAACAACGTTATATACCTGGGTTCCGATTAGCTTTGATAACCCATTGATTTGGATTTGGGATGGTGCCGGCAGGCCTTTCCATTGAAAAATTGGCGCAACTTTTTCGACTCCAACATTTCTTGCTGTTATTTGATTGTTAAGAAAAGTTCCGTAACTTCCGGTTTTTGAATCTGCAATAAAAATCCGTATGTATTCATAGTTGCTAACACTGGGAATAAAAAAATTTTGATAGAATTTCGGGACAGCAATCGTGAAGTACCTGGCACCCGAAGCCCTGTCAGCAAATTGCTTAAATTCGTCTACGGTGGTTACACTATTGCTAAACCATCCCCCATTTGCATTATCACCGACGGTAATTGCATAAGCATCATATGACTGTTGACTTGTTGCATCGATTTGTACCTTGAAATAGTACTTCGCTAAATTTGGCATTTAAATCTCCTTTTGTTTCGTCCAAAAATTTGTTTTCTACAAATTGCTGTTTATTTCGCGGATCGGAAATCTCAAGCAAACTCTCGATCAGGTTTTCCAAATCGGCTCGTTTTCATCTTACCTTTTCATTTCTATCAAAATCTCGCGCTCAGAATTTCCGACCTCATTACGGTCATTGAAAATACGCCTCGTGATCAATAAATGAAAACCGGCAATTTCTTACCGGATTGCTGCAATCAGCCAAAAATACAACAGTCGTTAACACCAAACTTTTTAAGTTTACCTTCAAACTTTTCATTCATTTTCTCCTTTGGAAAATGGATACGGTCTTACACGATTTGTGATAATATTCGCAAATGTCGATGACAATTAGTTAATCTTGATCTGTCGCAAAAAGTCCTTTGGTTTCGATTAGGTTTTTCTTAGAAAGTTATTTGGCGCGCTATGTCCCTGAAAACACAAAGGTTTAGATTTGGCGAGTTTTTCCTTGACGGCGAAGAAAAGATACTCTTGCGAAACGGACTCCCGGTTTCTATCACGCCAAAGGCATTCGAGCTGCTTCTTGTATTAGTTCAAAATCACGGTCACTTAGTAAAAAAAGAAGAGCTTATAAAGGCGATCTGGAAAGGCAGTTTCGTTGAGGAAGGAAACCTCGCCTACACAATGCGCCTTCTTCGGAAGGTCCTAGAGGACGATTCTAACAATCTAAAAGCAATAGAAACAGTTCCACGTCGGGGTTACCGCTTCATTGCGGAAGTTTTTGAGGTTAGCAGTGAATCGGAGCAATCAAATCAGATTGAACAAAGATATTTTCTAATTAAGGAAAACTGGTTTGTAACGCATCCCAGATTTAAGAATTTTCTTATACCAATTGCAATCGTAGTTATCGTATTGTTAGGCGGTGGATTTTGGCTGGTGAGAACCCAGAACACTAGTTACGGTGCACCAATTTTGTCTGAACCATTTTTGTTGGAGAGACTTACTGATAGCGGTAACGCAATGCTTGCTGTAGTTTCTCCCGATTCGCGAAACGTATTTTATTCAAATTCTTCCGGAGGTAAATCAAGTATTTGGCTAAGGCAGCTCGATTCGTTAAGCAATGTCGAGATAATCCCGCCGTCCAAAGATTTTTATGGCGGACTATCCCTTTCACCGGATGGAAACATTTTATATTTCGCGCGTCTATCAGAGAGCGTTGAGGGGCAGCTGGACATTTATCGCGTTTCCATTTTTGGAGGCGTTCCTTTAAAGATCATCAAAGAAACTCAAGGTTGGATAAGTATTTCCCCGGATGGAGCGAAAATTTCGTTTGTTCGCTGTTATTATCGCGATGATGAATTTTGTTCTTTGTGGATTGCCAACAGCTTGGACGGAAAATACGAAGAAAAACTAGTATCTCGTTCTCGTCCATATAGAATCGGCGATAATAGAATTTCGCCGGACGGTAAATCAATCGCTTTTGCCGTTGGACAATCGGAAAATCAGGGAAATGATTTCGTTTTAGCTGAGGTTCGAATTGATAATAGGAAAGAGCGTAAACTTACTGAGGAAAAATTCTTTAATATAAAAAATCTTGTGTGGCTTCCAAATGGTAATAACCTCCTAATGACGGCTTCGAGAATTCCAAACAAAAATTTTCTGATTTGGCAGGTTTCACGTAATTCCGGTGAGATCAAGCCATTGACAAAAGATTCGGAAACTTATTCGAGTTTGAGTTTGGATGAAGCGGGGCGAACATTGATCTCAACTCAGGTAAAGCGAGATTTTCAAATTCAAGTTTTTCAAATGGATAATTCGTCCGTAAAAAGTTTTCTTACTGATGGTGAATCGGTCGAATTTGCCCCGAATGGAAATATTCTGTTTTCATCTGCAACTACAGGCAACGATGAAATTTGGAGCATTAATTCCGACGGAAACAATCGAAAACAATTAACGAATGATAAAAGTGGTGATACAAGACCTGTCAGTTCGCCGGACGGCAATACGATCTATTTTTCCTCGAACCGCTCGGGCGAAGTGCAAGTTTGGCGAATGGATTCCGATGGCGGCAATCAGACTCAATTAACGCTTAAGAATGGTGGATTCCCAATATCGGTCTCATCGGATGGAAACTGGGTATATTATCACCACGGTTTAGATAGGACACTGTGGCGGGTTTTAAACAATGGAAGCAATCAGGAGAAAGTATTCGGTATCCCAAAATATCGTTTTGCCGTTTCACCCGATGGCTCACAAGCGGCGTTTCTGGAAAAACGAGGTGCGGAGAAATTTATTGTAACTGCTTTCCTCAACGATCACCGGCCTGACAAAATCTTCAAACTAGCTGGAAACGCAAATTTGGCTTACATAACTTGGTCCCAGGATGGAAAAAAGTTTTTTTACATTTTAGACCGAGGCTATTCTGAGAATAAGACATTATGGATGCAGCCGATAGGCAACGAAAAGGCTATTTTCGTTGCTTATCTCGGTGACCAAGCGACAAGTGAGACAAAAGGTTTCGCAGTTTCATCCGACGGAAAACTCTTCGCGGTCGCTCAAGGCCGTTGGAAACATGACGCGGTTCTGTTTCGCGGTCTAAAATAAAAAGCCACCCCGGTATGGTGCTGAGGTTTTAAAAAATATCTAATCCTCAAGGATGAATGGACGATTATCCATCTTTGATTAGTGCTGATGATGTGCCAAGTATTCATACACGTTCCTAAAAGCCATTGAGCAATCAAAACAAAAGCTGGATGAAAATTTTTTTCATCCAGCTTTTCTTATTTGTCGTTGGTCCGGAGCTAAGCCTCTTTTCCCTCTGCCGATTCCTTATCGCCGGCAGCTACTTTCTCGGACTTCACATCTTCCTTGTTTTTAACGACTTTTATTTTGTCCGAAGTCTTGATCAAAGGAATCTCGCCAGCGGCCGTATCTTCCATGCCGCCGCGTATACTCAGCTGATCAAACTCGTTAATCTCTCTTTGGTTAACGGTTGGATCATCGTGAACTTTGACGTTGCGGTAATAACGCATTCCCGTTCCTGCCGGAATCAATCTACCCATAATCACGTTTTCTTTCAGACCACGCAGGTAATCGATCCGTCCCGAGATTGCAGCTTCGGTAAGCACACGAGTTGTCTCCTGAAAACTCGCTGCTGAGATAAATGAATCCGTTGAAAGTGATGCTTTTGTGATTCCCAAAAGTAGCGGCTCAGCGCTAGCGGTTTCACCTTTCTCACCCAAAACTCTTCGATTCTCGTCTTCATAGCGAAAACGATCGACTTGCTCTTCAAGCAAGAAATCGGTGTCGCCAACCTCTTTGATCTTGACCCATCGAAGCATCTGACGAACGATAACCTCAATATGTTTATCGTTGATCGTCACACCCTGCAATCGGTAAACTTCCTGAATTTCATTTACGAGGTATTCTTGAAGTGCATCCATTCCGAGAACCTTTAGAATGTCGTGCGGATTTAAAGGTCCGTCCATTAAAGGCTCACCCGCTTTAACGCTGTCGCCATCCTGAACGTTAATGTGCGTACCGCGCGGAATCAAATATTCATTTTCCGTCGCGTCTTCACCGGTAATGATCACGCTGCGTTTACCCTTCTTGATCGCTCCAAAACTAACCGTACCATTTACTTCACTCATGACGGCAGTTTCTTTTGGACGCCGCGCTTCGAAGAGTTCGACGATTCTCGGCAAACCGCCGACAATATCTTTATTCTTCGTAGTTTCACGAGGAATTTTAGCGATAACATCGCCGACCTCGATATCCTGCCCGTCCTCAACCATCAAGTTTGCCTGAATCGGCATTTGATAGGTCTTCTGAACTTTGCTGCCTTTACGAATTTCTAGACGCGGTTGATTCTTCTCGTCGGAATCTTTTACAACCCGACGTTTTTGTCCGGTAACCTTATCGATATCCTCGACAACCGTTTTGCCTTCAACCAGATCCTGATATTTGATCTTACCGGCAACTTCAGACAAAATTGCGTGCGTAAATGGATCCCAGGTCGCTAAGACATCGTCTTCGCTTACCTTCTGGCCATCCTTAACCTTAATGTGTGCACCGTAAACGATCGAATATCTTGCCACCTCGCGTTCGCGTTCATCAAGTAAAATGATATCCGATGCCTGACGGTTAATGTTTATAAGCTCATTGTTACGATTCCTAATTACGTTGAGCCCGACAAATTGAACAGTACCGTCCATAGACGCGGTATGCTCTGTTTCCTGTTCGAGACGAGCCGTACCACCTACGTGGAATGTTCTCATCGTCAACTGGGTTCCCGGTTCACCAATTGATTGAGCGGCGATAACACCTACTGCCTCACCGATCTCGACCGTTCGTCCCATAGCCAGATTACGTCCGTAACACTTCACGCAGATTCCGCGTCTCGCTTCGCACGACAATGGAGATCGAATTTTCACAAGCTGTAATCCTGACAATTGCACTTTGCCTGCGAGTTCTTCATCAATTTCTTCGTTGGCTTTGACAATTACATTACCGTCAACCGGGTCAATAATGTCGTCGAGTGCTGTGCAACCAACGATTCTATCGCGAAGAGATTCAACCTCCTCACCATTTCGAATGATTGCCTTCGACCAAATTCCCTTGAGCGTTCCGCAATCTACGTCGGAAACGATCACATCCTGGGCGACGTCAACAAGTCTTCTCGTAAGATAACCCGAGTCTGCCGTTTTAAGAGCAGTATCCGCAAGACCCTTGCGCGCACCATGGGTTGAAATAAAGTATTGCAGCACATTCAATCCTTCGCGGAAGTTTGCCGTGATCGGAGTTTCGATGATCTCACCCGAAGGTTTTGCCATCAGACCGCGCATACCGGCTAACTGCCGAATCTGCGCTTCGGAACCACGAGCACCGGAATCCGCCATAACTAGAATCGGATTAAGTTCGTGACGCTCTTTTTCACGGACATCCATCGCTCTGAACATCTCTTTTGCGACCTTGTCCGTAACGTCAGACCAAATCGCCGTAACTTTGTTTTGGCGCTCAAGATTTGTCATCGTTGCATCTTCATATTGCTGCTGAAGTTTATCGACTTCCTTTCGAGCATCCTCAATAATTTGCGCCTTGCTGTCAGGCGTCACCATATCGTCGATACCGATCGATATTCCAGCTTTCGTTGCATAAAGAAAACCGAGTGATTTTAAATCATCGAGCAGAGCAACCGTATGATCATGGCCAAGTTTTAAATGCGAAAAATTAACGAGAGACTGTAAACCCTTTTTCTTGAGCGTGCCGTTTACAAA
>JBGTGX010000059.1:0-14274 GCA_041746475.1 Pyrinomonadaceae bacterium
GACGCTCGACGATCTTTCGGCAAATGGCGAGGCCTATGCCGGTTCCTTCAAATTCATTCCGTCCATGCAGGCGTTGAAATACGGTAAAAATACGGTCCAAATACTTTTCATCAAAACCGATCCCGTTGTCGGCGATTGTTAAATTACACTGTGAACCGCCGTTCTGCCCGTTGACCGTGATGACCGGCGCAATGCCGGGGCGATGAAATTTAAGTCCGTTGCCTATCAAGTTCTGAAAGAGTTGGCGCATCTGCATCGGGTCCGCGTCGATTGTCGGCAAATGGCCCACTTCGATATGTCCGCCCGTATCTTTTGTGCGTGCCTCAAGGTCCGACAGGACTTCCGAAACCACAGTTCCGAGATCGACCGTGGCAAAAGGTTTTGCTTTGGTAGTAACGCGGGAAAAAGCGAGCAGGTCATTGATGAGCGTCCGCATCCGTCCTGCCGCGGCTATCATTCGATCGAGCGTATCGCTGTCTTCCTCATCCAAACTAGCCCCAATGCTCGTTTTAAGCTCATCAGCAAAAGATTGGATCTTTCTCAGCGGCTCCTGAAGATCGTGGGAAGCAACCGCTGCGAAATCCTGCAATTCGGAATTGCTGCGTTCAAGTTCCGCCGCAAATTTTTCCAGCTTTTCTTGTGCCAGCTTTCGCTCCGTTATGTCGCGGGCGATGCAGAACATCAACTTTTGCGTTTCCGACCATGTAGCTGACCACATTACGGGCACAGCAGAGCCGTTTTTATGGATGTAACGGTTTTCAAAGTCGGTTTCTGTCTCGCCGGCGAATATCCTGACTGCCGCGTCGTTGCTCCTGTCAATATCGCCCGGAACAATAAAGTCAACAAATGGCCTCCCGATCATCTCTTCCGGCCTGTATCCCCATATTTTCTCGCAGGCAGGATTTATTGCTGTAAACAGTCCCTCGGCATTAATGGTGCAAATAACGTCAGCCGCCGTCTCTGCCAACACATGCTCTTTTTCCAACGCGGCGGTCAATGCCTCTTCTGTCCTGCGGCGCACGACTATCTGTTGATTGAGCATCAAAAACGCGATCACCAGCAGAACGAAACTAACAAGCAAACCGGCCGAGAAAGTAATAAGCGTCCAGTCCGTATTTGCATTTGACTCTTCGGTCCGCTGTTTCAGCAGCTCTTTCTCGGTTCGCTCCATCTCGTCGGCCAAGTCGCGGATTTTATCCATCTGCTTCTTGCCAACGCCGCTCAAAACAAAAAGCCGTGCTGATTCGAAGCCGCTCTTCCGCCGCAAGTTTATCCCTTCGGAAAATCTTGTTAGTTTTTCCTCTACCGTATTCTGAAGATCGACGGCGCGGCTATGTTCGTTTGGATTATCGTCCGTAAGCTGTACTATCCGTTCTGCACTCGGTTTTACGCTAGCGAGGGCTTTTGTGTAGACGTCAAGGTAGTTTTCGTCGCCCGTGATCAGATAACCGCGCTGAGACGCTTCGGCGTCGGCAAGCTTGGATCTGACGGTCCCGATCTCACTGATAACTTCGTACGTATGATTAACCCAAAGCTTTGTTTTCGCACCCTCTTGCATATCCTGGTAAACCATCCACGAAATACCGCTGAGCACGAGTATTGCGAGAACGAAACAAGCTGCCATTCCGCGACTTGCGAAAAAACTCCGAATGTTCATTTCTTTTGGAATCATTGAATTTGGGAGACCTACTTCAAGTATTTAGGCAGTCGATTTGGATCAGAAAGGCTTTCCCTAATCGAAAAAGAATTATTTCTTGGTAGCGGTAGGACGTAGGCCGGGATTTTTGATACTAGGTAAACGTAAATGCGAATTGCGGGACTCTCGATCCCAATTAAAAGTTTATAACAGTTTGGGAATTTTGTATAGATATTTTTTCGATCCTAATCAGTTCTCATGCGCTAAAGCCGCTATCTTGACAATATAAACAAAAACCTAACCCGGGATCGTTCAGTATTTCCCCCCCCCCCCGAAAGTAAATCTGAAGTTTCTCTCTCGTCACAAAACAAAAAGAGCGGACACTTTTTCTATTTGCCTCCTGTGTCCGAGTATCTCGGTTGCGGTGAAGTAGCGTCACTCATCAGTGAATTGGATAGCCTTGAGGCAGAAAAGCGTGCGCTGGAATGGCAACAAGAAAAGGCGAACAGAGCCGAATATGAAGAGAGCGACGATGAGGTAAAGGTTTTTTCCAACCTGGTTCGAGACTATACAAAAGCCTTTCTTATCTCACAAGGATTTCATACCCATAAAGGAATATGGCGAAAGCAAAGACAAAAGCAATAGCGCGTAAAAACAAATGGGCAACTGCCGAACTGTTGAAAGTGCTTGTCGAAGTAAATTCCGACAACCCGTCCCAGAAAGCGAAAGACCAACTGGCAAAAGCGGTTGCGGATGGGTATTTAATATCAGCTGCCAATCATTTAGGACAACAATCCTTTGAGTCGGTGATCCGAAATTTACCCGTTAGTTCATACCTAGTTAGAAAAAGCACAAAGGATAGAGCCAAGGAAATAAGCAAAGAGCTTGGCTATGGAACTTCCACGCTCATCCTAGAAAAACGTAGAATGATGAATTTACGGCATTTTCGTAAAAAATGTGTAATATAGGTGTAACGCAAAATACGCTTCGTTAGAATCCGAGTCTGAGGTCTACATAAAGTATTGCAAACATGGAAGATAAGTGGTGCACCCGGCACGATTCGAACGTGCGACCCCTTGATTCGTAGTCAAGTACTCTATCCAACTGAGCTACGGGTGCTTAGGAATGATTAGCCTACAAACGTTGGGGTTTTATGTCAAGCGGATTGCGGATATAGGCGATTCGCAGGCTAGAGATCTATGCCGGAACGGAGCTAACCCGATTTTCCATTGACGATCGTTTGGCAACTCAAATAACGCACACGATCATTTCCGAACCGAGAAAGTTGCTTTATAATCCGATTGTTTGACCGAAATTTTGAGGTCGGGGTATGGATCCAGGGCTTTTAGAGTTATCTGAATACCGTCGAATTGGATGGACTGCTTTGAGCCGCTGGTTTCGAGTTCGTGCTGGCTTGTTTTCCTGTTTTGACCACTTACTTCAATCATTATCCGGGCGATGCCGGCCCAGACGCAAACAGCGCCTTTTGCGCAGCGCGAATCCTGGATCACTTCGACAAACTTCACCATTAATGCTTTATCGTCGACAATTTTGGCGCAGCCAATTTTTATCTCGACATCAGTTTCGTCCGTCGCCCGCGACACGGCAATCCCGCTTAACGGGATCAACGTGGTTGCTAATATGATTATACGTTTTATGTTTCGCAATGTGCTCAAAATATAGAATTGCATTTCAGCCTGACGGATAAATCGGAATCCGAATTCAATAAGCAAAATACCCGGGGCGTGTCCGTGAGATAAGTTCGGGGCGATTTACTTCGATCTTAATCTCACGCCATTTGCCATCGCGTTTTTCATTGCCCGGCTGATATTCAATTGTATACAGTGCGCGAACGTCAGCTGCGACTTGTGCGTAAAGTTTGCCCATTTCCTCTAAACGGTTTATGGCATTTAATGTTCCGCCAGTGCGATCGGCCAAAATTTTTAGCCTGACTCGCGCGGCAGTAAACATCTCAATCTGGATCGGCATTGGATCAGCAAGCTTCGATGGATCGCCTGTCGGGAGTGCCAAAGGAAATATCGTTACACCCATATCGTGGGCTTTGGAAAGAATATTATTCAGGATCGGGTTGATCTCCGGTTTTATAAAATTCGGGATTTCCGCGTCTGCGAGTTTTGATAAAATGTCACGATCCTGATTGCGAATTTCAGTATCCACGCCATCGGTTAATACGATGATCGCTTTCCGGCGATTCTCTTCCTTGGCAAGTTTCTTTAGTGAAAGGTCGAGCGCCTTATAAAGCTGAGTTTTCCCGCGCCCGTTTGCGGATTCTATGGAATGAATGAGGATCCTTCGGTCATTTGTAAATTCATTTAAAACATTTACCTTGTCATAAAATTCAATTACCGCGACTCGATCATCCGGCGCAAGGGCATCAATAAATCTTAATGCGGAGATGCTGATCGTTTGCCGGAACCCCAAAGTCGATCCACTCATATCGAGGATCATTACGACCGAAAATGGTGCGACAGTCGGTTCGAATCTGACTATTTCCTGCTTTACACCATCTTCATAGAGCGAGAAATCGCTCCTATTTAAAGTTTTAACGGGCTGCCCCGAACGATTTACAACTCCGACATTCAAACGAACAAGAGTTGAATCGACGTTTATGACCTCTTCGTCCGTTTGCGAAAGCGCAAAAGGCGCCAGGGTAGCAGCGATCAAAAGCAGCAATAATGGTCTAAGAATACTCATATTAATAAAATAGTCAGACGTATTATTCAGTGTCTCGGTTGTATCAATATCATGAGCAAATATCTTAACATCTGAAATGGTTTAGTGTATAATATCTGCGATTTCTTACATTTAGGCTTTAAACCTTACATGGACTTCAATCATTGGTCCGACTCGGAATTGGAATTCAAAAGTCTCATCGTTTTGCCAGGGGGGAAAAATGTTATACAAGCCTACATATTGTTGTGACTGCGGGGAAAGAATCGAACGATCGGAATGGAAAATATGGACAAATCGACGTTTTTGCGAGCTATGCGAAACAGAGCATAAGTTTGATGACGTTCTCAGATATGTTTCTGCGCTGGGATTGGTTTTTGTTGGGATTATTGGCGTCGGATCATATTTATCTACCGGCACGAGAACGATAGAAATATCGAAAAAGGATGAAGCCCAGACATTTGAAATATCAAACAAGCGATCGAGCTTGCTGAGCGAACCGACAAGAAGCCAGGGAACGGCACCTGCTGCGAATATCAAAGATGAATCGGGCGATTCGGATGACACGCGCAAACCTACTTCGGAAAGTTCCGAGACGCGGCAAAGGATTGAAAATTCTACACTTGCACCCGCAGCACAAACTCAGCGTGTGCAAAAGATCAGTTCCGAACCCGTCTATTTTTGTGGTGCGGCTACCAAGAAAGGGAATCCGTGTTCGCGAAGAGTTAAGGGAGGCGGACGGTGCTGGCAGCACAAAGGCAAAGAGGCTATTTTGCCTGAAAACAAACTATTAATTAAAGAATAGCGAAAAGTATTGAAGTAAGTTGTGGGAATGAAATGAAACCTTTAGCACCGGATACAGTTCTTCAAGATCGTTACCAAATAACACGCCTCATTGGAAAAGGCGGAATGGGTGAAGTATATCTAGCAGTCGATACGAGGCTAGGTCACTCAGTTGCGCTCAAGCGAACGACCGTTGGCGATGATGCGGTTTTGGCAGAAGCTTTTGAGCAGGAAGGTCGGACGCTTGCGCAGCTTCGCCATCCGGTTTTGCCAAAAGTCAGCGACCATTTTTTGGAGAATGGCGAGCAGTATCTCGTGATGGATTACATAGAAGGTTCGGATTTAGCGAAGAAATTGAAATCGGTTGGAAAACCGTTTCCGCTAAATTGGGTCCTGTTTTGGGCTGATCAACTTCTCGAAGCACTGACGTATTTACACAATCACAAACCGCCGATAATTCACCGTGATATAAAGCCGCAAAATCTCAAGCTTACGGCGGAAAATCAGGTGACACTGCTCGATTTTGGTTTGTCCAAGCGCTCGTTAGGAGATACAAAAGTAACGAGTTCGGGGAGCGTTGTCGGCTACACGCCGCACTACGCACCGATGGAACAAATTCGGGGAACTGGAACGAATGCGGCGAGCGATATTTATTCCTTGTCGGCCACACTTTATCAATTGCTGACTGCGACCGTTCCGCCAGATGCCTTGACCCGAGCTGATGCAATGATCGGGGGACGCCCGGATCCGATTCAGCCTTTGATGCTGCTTAACTCGGAAATTTCCGAGTTATTGTCCTCGATAATAATTAAAGGGATGCACATCAGCCAAGACCAGCGCTACGCCTCCGCGCGTGACATGCAGAAAGAGCTTCGAAAGGCGTTTAATCAGCTGCAAGAATCGATGAGCGCGGAAACGGTCGCGTTTAACGTAGCGGATTTGTCAGAAGAGAGCGCTGATTCACCTATGGAAGCTGTAAGTGTACCACCGCCAGTCGATGCGACCGCTCCAAACGAAACGGTTATTTCCGGTGTTGACTCGGGTGAAGAACACGAAAATGCTCTTCCTCTTGAGCAAGATTTTTCCGGTGATAAGACAGAGGTTATTGACGCTTCCAGCATACGTGGGATAGCGAGCGATGTTGAATATGATTCAACATTGAAGAAGAATTTTTACCCGGATCAGGTTGTTGAAGAACCGGAGATTTTGAAAACCGAGGCATTCTCTGCAGACGAAGTTTCGCAGGAATACGCTACCAAAGAAGATTACGAGATAGGTTCCGAAAATTTGGATAGTGAAGAACCTGATACTGCGGATGCCGCTCAACCGGAATTTGAGGCGGACGCAACTGTTCCGCTAATTGTGATGGAAGAATCCTTGCACCATGAGGATTCGAAAGATGAAGAATTGGAATCCGTTGACTTTTCGGCAAGTAAAACACCGGCAGGGTCGGCCGATGCTGCATCTGTTCCGGCGGCCGCGGCTAAAAAGAATAGTTCGACCGGGAAATATATTGCGATCTTGGGCGGGCTTGGTGTGTTGCTTTTTCTGGTGATTGGCTCGGCTCTCGCTATTGGATGGTATGTCACGAGTGGCGGCGGCACAACGGCCGAAGATGATACGAACGTTTCAGTTCCTTCGCCCGAGCCGTCGGTTGAAGAAACGCCGATCGAAGAGATCACGCCGGAACCTGATAACACGAATATTGCCAGCGAAAATACCAACACGGAGTCTAATACGGGCGGCGCGGAAACTTCAAATATCGACACGAATACGGAAACGACGACTACTACAAAGACGACCACGGGATCAAAACCGCGAACGACGAGCACGCCGGTTCGCAATTCGACTCCGGTTTCCAAACCCACGGCGCGTCCGACGAAACCTGTTGTAAAACCGACTTCTCAGCCTACGGCTAAGCCAACGAAGCCTAAAAGTAAAGATCCGGGAATTCTTCAGTAGTATTGGGAGAGATTAAAATGAGAAAATTTATACGTTTGGGATTGGTCACATTGCTTGTTTGTTTTTCAACGGTTTTATCCTCGCCGCCGGAAGCCCAAGCACAAAATAAGAAAGAGGAGCGCGCCGCAAAAAATCTAGCGGCGGAGGGTGATAAATTTTACCGACTGCGAGATTACAGCTCCGCAATTTTGAAATATTCGGAAGCCATTCAAATAATGCCGAAATTTCCTTTTGCGTATTTTTCGAAGGGGTATGCCCATTATAATCTCCGGCAATATGACCAAGCGATCGTTGATCTGAGCCGATCACTTGAGCAGGGATACGATCCCTTGGAAGTTTATGCTGTTCGATGGCAAATTTATTTTCTGCTCAAAGATTGGGCGAATGCGTTGGCTGACGTAAGAAATGCACAGAAAGCGGCACCGACGAATCCCTATTTTTACATTGCGGACGGGCAGATAAGTCATGCGCTGGGAAAATACTCGGAAGCAATTGCTGCTTTCAAAAAAGCTCAGGATCTTGGTTCGAATGACAACAACATTTATTTCTATTTGGCGAAATCGTATAATGCCTCCGGAGATTTCGTAAATCAAGGTATTGCCGCAAAACGAGGTCTGGACCTTGGGACAAAGCACGTAGCCGAGAGCTGGTTTTTTGTCGGCGACTCACTCCAGCGTCAACGGAAATACAAAGATGCTGCCGAAGCATATGAGCTGGCGTTATCCGCAAACGAAGATATCCGGGATGTTTATTTCAATCTTTCGGACACTTATCGTAATTTGAATGAATTTCAGAAAGCGATAAAAATCGCGCTACGCGGCACCCGTAAATTCCCGGATGACGGAGAATTGAAAGTAAGTTTGAGTTGGTATTACAGCTTGGGAGACCAGCATGGGAATGCAGTTGCAGTTGCGAATGAAGCAATAAAAATTGTGCCGAATCAATACATGGCGCATACAAACTTATGCCGTGCATTTAATGATTTGCAGCAATACGCTTCAGCGGTAACTGCTTGCAAACGTGCACTTGAATTGCAGCCAGGGGATGGCGAGACAAACTTTTACTTAGGTCGCGCCTATCAGCTTTTGGGCAATGTGAGTGATGCAGCAGCATCCTACAAGAAAGCGGTCACCGGGCTCATCGATTTTACCCGAAATAATCCGGACTATTCGGATGGGTTTTATCTTTTGGGAAATGCTTATTTCGCGGATGGAAATATGAAAGATGCGGTCAATGCATATAAACGGTGTTTGGAAATCAGTCCGCGTTTTGCCAAAGCCCGATATAACCTTGGGTATGTCTATTCACAGTTGGGGAATTCTGCGGGTGCGCGGGAGCAGTACACGGCTTTGCAGGAGATTGATCCCGATTTGGCAGGTAAGCTCCTGACGATCATAAGCAGCCGGTAGTTTACAGACCGACTTTTTGCATGTTCCAAGTCAATGAACGTTGGCTTGGAATCTTTGTTTGTGATTCTGATGAACGTTTTCCTGACAAAGCCAAAGAATTTTAGCTTCAAAAATACTATTTATAGTCACGGGTGGTGCGAGCTTGCGCCCTTTAAACTTGACGAAAAAAATGGACTTTGTCGTATATTTCCAACTACGGGAAGGCGGGAAAACCCGTTAAGACGGTAATAAGCGAAACTGCGAAGCGAATCAAGATTGAAATTACCGGAACGAACGCTAGCAAGGGCATTACCGCAAGAGTCATAAATGATACGCAGCGCATCTTGCGTCTTGATGAGGATTTGAGTGGGTTCTACACAATTATCGAAAAAGAAAAGGACTTTGCCTGGATGGCCAAAACGGGTACGGGGAGGCTGCTGCGTTCGCCGACGGTTTTTGAAGATCTCGTAAAGACAATTTGCACGACAAACTGCTCATGGGCGCTTACGAAAATTATGGTTGCAAATTTAGTTGGAAAACTAGCCGAGAAGACTGCCGGAGGCGAAAAGGCGTTCCCAACGGCCGAAGCGATGGCTGGGGTGGACGAAGAATTTTATCGAAGAGAGATTCGCGCTGGTTATCGATCCCCGTATTTTGTCGAACTGGCTGAATCGGTTTCGAGCGGCACACTTGACCCGGAAAAATGGCTGACGAGCGAACTTTCTACCGAAGAGCTGAAGAAAGAGATGAAAAAGGTGAAAGGCGTTGGCGATTATGCAGCTGAAAATCTTCTCAAACTTGTTGGTCGCTATGATGGGCTGGCGCTTGATTCCTGGCTTCGTTCGGAATTCTATAAAAAACATTTCAAGGATGAAAAATGCTCCGATGGGCAGATTGAGCAGCATTACGAAAGATTTGGGGAATGGAAAGGGATGGCGATGTGGTTTGACATGAGCCGCCGATGGCTTCACTAGACTGTCACCTATGAGAAAACCGAAACGAAAGAGATCCTGATCGATTCAACCCGAGTTAGAGTTAAACCACTTCCACCGAAACCTCCAATAATTACACGCGAAGAGTTCGAAAGTCTTTCACCGGAACGGAAAAGAAAATTTAGGGCAGCGCTTGAGCGTTGGCAAAAGGTCAAAAACGCCCGAAGGAGGCGTCAAGCACTACCGCCGCTTCCAAAAGAATTTCCATCCAATTAAACTGACGAGATAATTTGTTGAAGAAGTATATTAGCTTCCTCGACCTGCCGATGAATTTCGTTCGCCTGTTTTGCCGGAAATCGAAGAATCTCATGATAAAAGACATCGATCTTACCAAAGCGCGGAAATTTGTGATCTCTGGACCAAACGTGATTAGCGCCTTTGATCGTGACAGGTAAAATAGGAGCACCCGTTTCAATCGCGAGGCGCGCGGCACCCGTCCTGAATGGTAATAGTTTTCCGTCGGAAAACTCCCGGGAGGCTTCCGGAAAAACAACCAATGTCTCACCATTCTTCAGTATCCTTAAGCCTTTCTTTAGTGCGCCGATCGAACCGCTCTTTTCGATATCTACGGGAAAAGCGCCTAAACTTCTGAGCAAACTCCCGACAAAAAACCACTCAAACGCCTTATCCCAGGCCATAAAGCGCATTGGCCGTTTTATCGGCGCACAGATCAAAAAAGGGTCTAGATAAGATTGATGATTAGCGACGACGATGAGTCCGCCTTCAAGCTTCCGGGGAATGTTTTTGCGGTCATGAAATTTTACCCGCCAGAAAAGTTTTCCGACTCCGAGTGAAACCGTGCGCACGATTGCTATAACAAATTTTGATGGGGTGTCTTCCACGCAGGAATTGTAGTTATTGTGGACTAATTTACAAAATTGATTTGACTAGTCAACGTCCGGGAGTGGAAAAGTTCCATTCGTAAATTCGATATGGAGGCGGGGAATTCCGTCTTTGCCCGTGCGTTTGTTCCGCACCGTGGCTTCGAGGTCGGCGCTGTATTGATCGTTTTTTATTTGGATCGTCGAGCCGATGTTCACATTCAGTGAACTAAAAACTGAAGCACCTCCCTGACTGACATTTTCCATCACGGTGGATTCACTTGCCGTTATACCTCCATCGGAGTCGAGGAGTTCGACGACAATATTTACCGGAATTTGAAATCTGGAATAGCGGCGCTCGATAAAATTTCTTTCTTTTTGTCCGGAATTGTTAATCGAATCATCGACCGGTTTAAGATAGCTTGTACCCTCGGACTCATCAACCTCAACTTCATATATCTGGTTGGGGTTCTCAATATAACTTTCCGGTGGATTTTTCCCGATAAACGCAACGCCCAGTACCGAAGATTCACCGCTTGAGTCTTCGGGATTTGGTTTCGAACTTGAAACGACTCCCCACACTTGGTATTGGGGTTCCGCAAAATCAAACGAGCGCATTTGCTGAGGCATCGAAAGGGTTAAGCGCAACAGCTGTCCACGCCGGACAGTTCTCTGAAGTACAAAGGCAGCACCGAAAAGGGAAATATCTTTTGTCTTCGACATTTCCTCCCAATCCGCAGCGGTTTCATCTTTACCGTAAATTTTGACAGGAAGACTGATTTCCACCCGTCGTACTCTTCTGTTGTCTTTGTGTTCAGTAGGTATTGTCATTTGAAGGAGCGGCGAAGCGAGCAAGTGCTTGTAAAATCAACGCAAAAACTATTTTTTGATGTGCTTTGGCCGGTTGCCGATGCTGCCAAACATTGTTAAAATAATTGTACATCTTGAGAGAGTAAAAATCCAACTATTTTAATTTCACGCCTTTTGAATAAGCCCTTAAAATAAAGCTAAATCAGGACACGGGAACTACCTATGGACGTTGTAGAACAAGAACAAATTAACATTGATGATGAAATGAAGCGCTCCTATCTGGACTACGCAATGAGCGTAATCATCGGACGCGCTTTGCCGGATGTTCGTGATGGATTAAAACCCGTCCATCGCCGTGTTCTATGGGCGATGCAGGAGCTTGGAAATTATTACAACAAGCCGTACAAGAAGTCCGCGCGAATCGTCGGCGATTGCATTGGTAAATATCATCCGCACGGTGACACCGCAGTTTATGACACGGTCGTTCGCCTCGCGCAGGATTTTTCAATGCGTTATCCGCTTGTTGACGGACAGGGAAACTTCGGCTCGGTCGATGGCGATTCCGCAGCAGCGATGCGTTACACAGAAGTTCGCATGGCACGTGTGACGAGCGAGGTCTTGTCGGACATTGAAAAGGAAACTGTTGACTTCCAGCCAAACTACGACGAATCGCTTTCCGAACCTCTGGTATTGCCAACGAGAGTTCCGAATTTACTTGTAAATGGCTCCGAAGGAATTGCGGTTGGAATGGCAACGAAAATCCCGCCACACAATTTGTCCGAGGTAATTGACGGCACGATCGCGCTCCTAAAAAATCCCGATACTACGACTGACGAACTTATCGAAATGATTCCCGGACCTGATTTTCCCACCGGCGGGTTTATTTACGGTCGCGAGGAAATTCATAGAGCGTATAGAACCGGGCGCGGCATTATTAAAATGCGTGCCAAGGCAAATATCGATCTCATCGGGCGAGGCAATAGAGAACGTAATGCGGTCATTATCACGGAAATACCGTATCAGCTTAATAAAGCGAGACTCATTGAAAAGATGGCACATCTTGTCCATCTAAAAAAACTCGACGGTATTTCTGAAATACGCGACGAATCGAGTCGCGAAGGACTTCGCGTCGTGGTCGAGCTGAAGCGCGATGCGGTCCCGCAGGTCGTTCTAAATAAGCTTTTCAAACTTACGCCGCTTCAGATGTCGTTCGGAATTATCAGCATTGCGATTGTTGACGGGCAGCCGAAAGTTTTGACTCTCAAGGAAATGCTTGAAGCATTTGTGGGCTTTCGAAGAGAAGTTGTAAAACGCCGAACGCAATACGAGTTAAAGAAAGCGCAAGCCAGAGCACATATCTTGGAAGGCTTAAACAAGGCGATCGACGCGCTCGATTACATTATTCCGCTGATTCGAAATTCGCGTTCGGTTGACGAGGCAAAAGAATGGTTGACTGCGAATTTCGAAACACTTCGCGAGCAAGACAGTTGGCGCGGTGTGCCGACTGACATTAAGCTCGAAAAATTCCTCGATAAACTCGAAAAGGTTATAGGAACTCTCGAATTTAGTGAAATTCAAGCCCAGGCGATCCTTGATTTACAGCTGAGACGTCTTTCGGCTCTTGAGCGCCAGAAGATCCTTGATGAATACGAAGAAATTATCAAACACATCGCCGAGCTCGAGAACATTCTTAATAACGACCACGTCTTGAGACAGGTGATCGCGGACGAACTAGAAGAGATCAAGGCGAAATATGGCGATGATCGCCGCACGGTAATCGTTGACGCCGGCGTGGAATTGAATATCGAAGATCTTATTCCTGATGAAGAAGTTGCAATTACGGTTACCAAAGACGGTTATGTAAAACGCACACCGATCGCGACGTATTCGCAGCAGGGGCGCGGCGGAAAAGGAAGATTTGGCGCAACTGCAAAGGACGAGGACTTTGTCCGGCATTTGTTTATCGCTTCGACGCACGATTATTTGATGGTCTTTACCGATGACGGACAGGTCTACAAGCTTCGGGTTCACGAAATTCCGGATGCGATGCCGAATGCACGCGGTAAAGCCGTAGTGAATCTCGTCAGTATTCCTTCGGCTCGGCGCCTTGTCGGTGTTTTGCCGGTGCGTGATTTTACCGATGAAGTCTTTGTAACTATGGTTACGAGGAAAGGCACGATCAAGAAGACCAAACTCTCCGATTACCAGCACATACGTATCAATGGGATCAACGCTATAAACATTGACGGTGATGATGAGCTTCTCGACATTATCCCAACGGATGGAAAACGTTTGATCTTGATCGCTACGCATTTAGGGATGGCGATCAAATTTGACGAAAATGATGTGCGGCCGATGGGAAGAGCGGCTCGCGGTGTACGCGGAATTCGATTGAAAAAAGGCGATTATGTGATCGGAATGTGCGCCGTTTCGCGCGACGCAAACGAAAAAATTCTGACCGTTTCGGAGCAAGGTTTCGGAAAACGAACCGAGGTTGACACATATCGTCTTACAAAACGAGGCGGGAAAGGCGTCATCAACATGAAGACTACCGACAAGACCGGAAAGGTTGTCGCTACTTTTCCTGTGGAGGATGATTCCGAAATTATGATCATTACTCAGCAAGCAAAACTCATTCGAATTGGAGTCGAAAACGTCCGTGAAACCGGGCGATCTGCTCAAGGGGTTACGCTTATCAAAACGAGCAGCGATGATCTCGTTACAAGTGCTTCGCTTCTTGCAAAAACAGAGGCGGGTGACGGTGATGGTGATGAAGTGGACACGGAGGAGTAGAAGCAGGAAAAGAGTAAAGAAGGTAGTCTCCTGCTAATTCAATTCAGCTTGAGACAATTCTTTGTCTTATCGTTCTCTGATAATTGAGTCCCCAAAGCGGATGATTTGAAAATAGCCCATCGATGAAGTAGGTGTAGGTGGGACGTCAAAATGTTAAGGAATTGAGCTACTTTTACTCAAATAAACTCGGTGCGCTCGCTTTCTTGAGCAAACCGTCCAAACCAAAATGTTCGTAGGCAAGACGTGTGACCATTCGTCCGCGGGGTGTGCGGTTTAAGAATCCGGTTTGAATTAAATATGGTTCGATAATTTCTTCGATGGAATCTTTTTCCTCGTGAATCGAAGCCGAAATCGTTCCAAGACCGACAGGTCCGCCGTCGAATTTTTCAATGATCGTC